>JANNRU010000398.1:0-2943 GCA_031401755.1 Acidobacteriota bacterium
CGCAACAAGCCGCATTTTCGAATTCACTCGGGGTACGTCCGCGAAGCCACGGTCCGGTAACACTGGCATGACGTCAACTCAACCCCAGGTCCGGAACCCCCACCCCCAACCGCCCTGAAAAGACTCCGTGGGCGGCCTAGCAGCATCCCGGACTGCGACTCACCGCCCCCCGTGAGCAGCAGCGGGCGCATGTTTCCCCTCGGTGATCGTCACGAGTCGGTCCACCTGGAGATCCTGCAAGACGTCCACACCGCCGCCGATCCATCGAACCTCGATCCGATCGACACGGCCTCGTGGGCCCAACCCGAAATACAACCGGCTGCCGTAATGGCTCTGGTACCCCCGGCCGCTGTGGTCTGCGGAGCGACCTTTCGGCTCGGCCGGAGATCCTGGAAGCCTACGTCTTCGGGTCCCACGCGCGTGGAACTGCACGAGCGCACAGCGATCTCGACATCGCGGTTTTCGTCGACACTGAAAAACTGGTCGATCCTCCCTCCGGCTACGCAGCGGAGTTGACCGCGGATCTTGGCGCGCTGCTGGGCCGCAACGACGTCGATGTCGTGATACTCAATCGGGCCGCGCCACTGCTGTACCACCGCGCCTTGCGGGACGGGCTGCGGATTTTTTCACGGGATGCGCGGGCCACGACGACACGCGAAGGTTACGCTCTGTCGCGGTACTGCGACTACCTGCCCCAGTTGCGCAAGATCGAAGCCGCTCATGCCGCGCGGGTCAAGAACGGAAGATTCGGACGATGAGCCCCAGCGAGTTCGACGCGTCGGTCGTTTCGCGCCATTTACTGGCCCTCGACCAGGCGCTGCATACCTTGAAGTCTCATCAAGGCCGCCCCGTCGAGGCGCTGACCTCGAATCGGGAAGAACGTTGGGTCGTCGAGCGCGGTCTCCAGCTTTGCATTCAGAATGTGCTCGATATCGCAACCCACGTGGCCGCGAGCGCCGGGCGCGACGTTCCGGACTACGCGACGGCCATCGACCAACTCGCAGATCTCGGTGTTCTACCGCACGATTTTGCGCGACGGTTTCGTCCAGTCGCCGGGTTTCGTAACGTCATCGTTCATGGATACCTCGATGTCGATCTGGAGCTCGTCCACCGCTTGCTCAACGAGCGCCTCGACGACTTCACCGAGTTTGGTCAACGTGTCAGCCGCTATCTCGAGTCTCGGGCCAAGATGTAGGTGTCGCCGCCTGCACGCCGTCTTGCTCCGCGCAACCCCCCTCGATCGCCAACAATCGTCGCGATCTCGACAATTTCGCGGCGGGCAAGCTCTACTGGACCGATCGCGGAACCCGCACGCTGGCGCGCGCAACCCTCGACGGTGCGAACGTCGAGGAGTTGCTGTCGGGGCTCTTCTATCCCGCCGGGCTGGACCTGCTCCCCGACCCGGATGAGGTCGGCGACCGGCGCTGAAGCCGGGTACTGCGCTCTCGGCGAGTATGATGTCGCGGATGCCGCCGCCGTTCGATGCGATCTGCGCTTGGGGAATCGGGGGGCTCGCCTTGGCCGTCGCCTGCGCCTGGGTCTGGACCTGGTCGCGGCATCGCCCGGCGCTGCTCGTGCCGCTCGCGTTGGGGACCGCGGCCGTGATGAGCGCCAGCGCGCTCGCGGCGTGGACGGGTCTGCTGCAACGCTTCGACCTGTTTCCGCCGCCGATGGCGGTGATGTTCGTCGCCGTGTTCGCGCTTGCGTTCGCCGTGGGGCTCTCCCCGTTCGGCGGTTCGGTCGCCGAGCAGGTGCCGCTTGCGACGCTGGTCGGGTTGCAGGTATTTCGATTGCCGCTCGAGCTGATCATGCATCGCGCAGCGACGCTTGAGATCATGCCGCCGGAGCTGTCGTACTCCGGCTACAACCTGGACATCGTCAGTGGCATCGGCGCCCTGTTGCTGTGGGCGGCGATTCGCGCCGGCCTGCGCGTGCCCGCCTGGGCGGTCTGGGCCTGGAACCTCTGGGGCTCCGCGTGCCTGGCCGTCATCGCCTGGATCGCGGTCAGCGCGTCGCCGATGGTGCGGCTGTTCGGCGACGATCCGCGCCATGTGAACCGTTGGGTGCTGTACTTCCCCTACGTCTGGCTGCCGGTCGTGCTGGTGCTGATCGCGGTGGCCTCGCACGTCGTGATCACGCGCAAGCTCCTGAGGAACGGATAACCATGGGCAAGAACCGACTCGAAGCCTTCTTTGACGGCGTGGTCGCGATCATCATGACGATCATGGTGCTGGAAATGAAGGTCCCGCACGACGTCAGCCTCGCTGCACTGCTGCCGATCGTGCCGGTGCTCTCGAGCTACGTGCTCAGCTTCGTCTACCTGGGCATCTACTGGAACAACCACCATCACATGCTGCACACCGGCGGCAAGGTCACGGGCTCGATCCTGTGGGCCAACCTGCACCTGTTGTTCTGGTTGTCGCTGATCCCGTTCGCGACCGGATGGATGGGGGAAAACGGCTTCGCCGCGGTGCCGACCGCGCTCTACGGCGCGGTCCTGCTGATGGCGGCGATCGCCTATTTCATCCTGCAGCAGCGAATCATCGCCTCGCAGGGCCCGGACTCGCTGCTCAAGCGGGCGATCGGCGGCGATTGGAAAGGGAAGCTGTCGCCGACGCTCTACGCCGCCGCGATTCCGCTGGCGCTGTGGTCGCGTTGGATCGCGATCGGGATCTACGTCTTCGTCGCCGTGATCTGGCTCGTGCCCGATCGACGCATCGAGCGCGTGCTGGCCGGAGGCGGCGACTGAGCGCTCACGGCCGCATCGGTGTCGGGTGATTGCACGTCCGATTGTCCGGACAGGCGGATAGTCGCAACAAGCCGCATTTTCGAATTCACTCGGGGTACGTCCGCGAAGCCACGGTCCGGTAACACTGGCATGACGTCAACTCAACCCCAGGTCCGGAACCCCCACCCCCAACCGCCCTGAAAAGACTCCGTGGG
>JANNRU010000399.1:0-3243 GCA_031401755.1 Acidobacteriota bacterium
CCAAGGTGCTGGAGCGGGCGATCGCCGAAGCCTACTCCAAGGGCTATGCGGGCCAGCGGATCCTCGGTCGCGATTGGAGCTGCGAACTGGTCCTGCACCGCGGCGCCGGCGCCTACATCTGCGGGGAGGAGACCGCGTTGATGACCTCGCTCGAAGGCGACCGTGGTTATCCGAGGGTCAAGCCTCCGTTCCCGGCGCAAAAGGGCGTCTGGGGCATGCCGACCACGGTCAACAACGTCGAGACGCTCGCCTGCGTTCCGTTCATCCTCGAGCGGGGTGCGTCCTGGTTCGCCGCGATCGGCCCCAACGAAAAGAATAGCGGGCCCAAGCTCTACTGTCTGAGCGGCCACGTCAAGCGTCCCGGTGTCTACGAACAGGCCATGGGTTATCCGCTGATGGACTTGATCGGAAACGAAGGCGGCGGGATGCTGCACGCCGACCGCCCGCTCAAGGCGGTCGTTCCGGGCGGAATCTCGGTGCCGGTGATGCGCGCGGAGGCCTGCAACGTCAACCTCGACTTCGACTCGTTGCAGAAGGCGGGCTCGGCCCTCGGCTCCGCCGGGATCATGGTCATGGACCAATCGACCTGCATGGTCCAGGCGCTGCATCGAACGGCGCACTTCTTCGCGCACGAATCCTGCGGCCAGTGCACGCCCTGTCGTCAGGGCACCGGCTGGATGGAGGACATCCTCGGGCGGCTGCTTGGGGGCCAAGGCCGGGAAGAAGATCTCGCTCTGCTCGTCGACGTGGCCAACCGAATCGAGGGCAATACGATCTGTGCGCTCGGCGACGCGGCGGCCTGGCCGGTGCAGTCGTATCTGAAGCACTTCCGTTCGGAGTTCGAAATCCACGCCCGCACCGGACGCTGCGAGGTGCTCGCGAATGCCTAAGCTGACGCTCGACGGACAGGAGTTCGAAGTCGCGCCGGGAACGACGATCCTCCAGGCGGCGCTGAGCCGCGGATCGATCGTCCCGCACTACTGTTACCACCCTGGGCTGTCGATCGCCGGCAACTGCCGGATGTGCCTGGTGGAGGTCGAAAAGGCGCCGAAGCTCGTCATCGCCTGCGCCACGCCCGTAACGGACGGAATGGTCGTCAAGTCCCATAGCGAGCGGGTGAAGACGGCGCAGGCCGCGGTGATGGAGTTCCTGCTCATCAACCACCCGCTGGACTGCACGATCTGCGATCAAGCGGGGGAGTGCCGGCTGCAAGAGTACGCAGTCGAGCACGGTTCCGGGCGGAGCCGCTACGTCGAACCGAAAGTCCTGCTGAACAAGGCGGTCGACATCGGACGCAACGTGATGCTCGATCAGGAGCGCTGCATCCAATGCAGTCGCTGCGTTCGGTTCTGCGACGAGGTCAGCAAAACCAGCGAATTGGCGTTCTTCCAGCGTGGCAGTCAGACGATGATCGGCGTCTATCCCGGCAAGCGTCTGGACAATCCCTACTCGGGGAATACGGTCGACATCTGTCCCGTCGGTGCGCTGACGCTGAAACAGTTTCGCTTCCAGACGCGAGTCTGGTATCTGAAAAATACGCCGACGATCTGTGCCGGATGCGCGCGTGGTTGCAACGTGTTGGTCGCGGTCGGGCTCCAGAACGAGATGTGGACAACCCGGGGCCAGTTCGACGACGGCATCAAGCGTATCGTCCCGCGCGTCAACGGGGCGGTCAACGGCCACTGGATGTGTGACGAGGGGCGGCTGTCTTATCTGGATCTCGACAAGACGCCGCGTATCGCGACGGCGGAAGCTCCGGTCGGCACGGCCATCGAGTGGGACGTTGCGGTCGCACGCGTCGCCGCGGCACTCATCCCCGCCGCCAAGTCCGGTCGTGCGGCGGCGATCTTCTCGCCGCGCCAAACCTCGGAGTCGATCTGGGCCTGGAAGCAGCTCTTCGCGTCCCTGGGCACCGTGCGCACCGGCGTGCGCCAGCTGGCCCACGGCAAAGACGATGCGATCCTGATCCGCGCCGACCGCGGCGCGAACAGCGCGGGCGCGAGCTTCATCCTCGGCGAGCAAGCGACGGAGGAGGCTGTGCGTTCGGCGATCTCCGGGGGTGAGGTCGATTTACTGATCGTCTTTGGCGATCCGCTGAATCCCGCAGACACCGCAACGCTCGATGGGGCAACGCGGGCGCGCGTCGGCAAGCTGTTTCACGTTGGGCCATTTGCCGACGCCAACGCGCGTTCGGCCGAGCTGGCCCTGCCTGTGGCGGCTTGGGCCGAAGAAGACGGCAGCTTCGTCAACTTCGAGGGGCGCGTGCAATGGACCCGCCGTTGCCACCTGCCGCGCGGGGAGGGCCGCCCGGGGTGGCGGGTTGCGCTCGACGTCGCCCACGCCGCGGGAGTCGAGCTACCGGCGTGGACGAGTTCGGGCGAGGTGCTCGACGATCTGGCCGACGCCGGCGGAGTCTATGGCGGCGTCAGCGAAAAAGGGCTCGGACTTCTCGGCATGGCGCCTGCGGCGATGACCGCGGCCGGCGCCTGAGCGCGGAAGGAGCCAAGGCCGTGCTCGATCTGCTGCTCTCTCCGATCTCGATCACGGTGATCAAAATTTTGGTCATCGTCAACGCGTTGATGGGGGCGGTTTCGATCCTGACCTGGGTCGAGCGACGCGTCTCGGCGATCATCCAGTTCCGGCTCGGACCGAACCGTGTCGGGCCGTTCGGTTTGTTCCAGCCTTTTGCCGATGGGATCAAGTTCATCATGAAGGAGGACGTGATCCCGGCCGACGCGCACAAGTTGGTCTTCGTGCTGGCCCCGGCGCTTTCGCTGGTGCCCGCGCTCTTGGCCTTCAGCGTGGTCCCGTTCGGGCCGACGATCGAAATTGCCGGCCGGGCGATCTCGCTGGTCATCGTCGACGTCAACGGGGGCGTGCTCTTGGCGTTGGCCGCCGCGTCGCTTGGGGTCTACGGCATCGTCTGCGCCGGTTGGTCGTCGAACAGCAAGTACGCGTTGATGGGCGGCCTGCGCGCCTCGGCGCAGATGGTCTCCTACGAACTGGCGTTGATGCTGTCGGTCATCGGGGTGGTGCTGGTCTCAGGCACCCTGCGCCCGACCGAGATCGTCGAGCAGCAAGCCGGATGGTTCTGGAACTGGAACGTCTTCGGCGGATGGCAGTTGCTCGGATTCCTGATCTTCCTGATCGCCGGCTACGCCGAGACGAACCGCCTGCCGTTCGACATGCCCGAAGCCGAAAGCGAATTGGTCGCCGGCTATCACACCGAGTACTCCGCGATGA
>JANNRU010000400.1:0-2524 GCA_031401755.1 Acidobacteriota bacterium
GTGGCCACGCTGGGAACTCCCGCGGCCATCGCGCGCAGGATCGCTATCGGCAAACCCTCGAATCGGCTCGTCAGCACGACCGAATCGGCCGCGGCGAGCAAGTCTCCCACGTCGCGCCGCCAACCCAGAACACGGAATCGACCGCCGAGCCCTCCGGCGTCGGCAATCCTGACCGCCTCGCTTCGGAGCGGCCCGTCGCCGGCGATCCAGAAGCGGGCCCGACGCAGTCGGCTCCCCACGATCACGGCGGCGCGCGCGAACATCTCCGGATCCTTCTGCGGCTTGAGATTCCCGAGCTGCAGGAACAACAGGTCCCGCCGCGAAAGACCGAGTCGGCGACGGATCGCGTTTCGGTCGCGTTGCCGCAGATTTTCGCTCCGTTCGATGCCGTTGACCACCACGCGATGATCTTCCCTGCGCCCGATGCCGTACTGCAACCCCTCTTGCGAGGTCGCACGGCTGCACGAAAGCAGAATGAACCCTCGGCGAGCCGCGAGCCGCTCCAGCAGGACGTAGCCGCCGCGCAGCCAGCGGGGCTGGGCGCGATTGAACGACCAGCCGTGCACATGGTGGATCACGAATCTCGGGGTCCCGGTGAGCCACGCCACCATTCGACCAACGAGGCCGGCCTTGCTCGAGTGCGTGTGTAGCAACTCGAAGCGCTCCTCGCGCAGCAGGCGCGCCAAGCGCGTCGCGCAGCGCAGATCGGCGAGTGGGCGAACCTCCCGATCCCATTCGGGCCAAGCGTGCAGGACGAGACCTGCAATCTGTCGTGCGTCGGCGATTAACTCGCCGCTCGTCCCGGTCAACAGATGAACCTCGTGGCCGCGCGCGAGGAGCGCTCGACACTGATCGAGGCAGATTTCCTGCGCGCCCCCAAGATCGAGCCGGGTGACGAACTGCAACACCTTCATCCCCGAACCGCGGCGCCAAGCTTGGACGCGACCTCCAGTCCGTCGAGCAGCGCACGCTCCATGTAGGAGTAGGTCCAAGCACCGTAGCGTCCGATCAAGTGGATACCTCGCGATTCAAGCTCGGGCACCACGCGCGCCATCGCGAGCTGTCGCGCCCGGTCGAAGATCACATAGCCCGGGTCGATCCGGATCCAGTCCCGGGCCAGGATCCGGTCCGACGGCGCTAGAATCCGCTCGCGGCGGAGCGCCTCGAGCGCCTGCCGCTCGAGCGCGGCCGGATCGAAAGCCTCGTCGCGACGCAGACCGAACTCAACGTACATCGATGAACAGCCAGGCGGCGCCACGCCGTCACTGAAATTCGTCGGAAAGCCGACCCGGTAGAACGGAGTGTCCGCATCGGGGAAGTAAATCCAGTGCGCGCCGTCGGCGATCTCGGCTCGATCGACGCCGAGATTCAGGCAGGCGACTACCGACCAGTCCAGATTGTCGGCGGCGGCCGTCAACTCGGGCGGCCCACCGCGCAGTGATCGGAGAAACGCCGGCAGTGGCAGCGTCACCACGAGCCGCTCGTAGGCCAGTGTCTCGCCGTCTTCCAGCACGACTCGGCGCCGATCGAGATCGACTTCAGTCACGCGGCTCGAACCTCGCCAGTGCTTCACTCGCTCGGCAATCCGCTCCGGAAGCAGACCGATTCCGCCCCGACGAGGGTAGAGAAAGCTCGGGTTGTAGCCCATCCCGCGACTGGAAAGTCCCAGGGCACCGCGAACGATTTGCTCCAGGGTGGGTTGGGGGACCGCCCACGAGACCCAGTCCGCGGTCATCGCGCTCGGATCACGCCGGAAGAGCTTGGCGTTATAGGGCAACATAAATCTCTCGCTGATACCGCTTCCGAAGACCGCCAGCGACCAATCGGCGAAGCTCGTCGCCGGATCGTCGGGCGCCGGCCCCGGGCGCTCGACGAAGTCGACGAGACAACCAGCGACGATTTCCGCCGGAAGCCCGAACAGGTTCGCCTGGAACGGGAACTCCAGCGTCGCGCCCTGTGTGCGGATCTTGGCCTTGCGTTCGATCCGGTCGAGCTCATCGGGGAGGAGGTCATCGACCAGACTCATGATCCGCGGGTCGCGAAGATGGAGTAGGTGACCGGTGTGATCGAAGACGAACCCGGCGACCTCGCGCGAGCGGCACAGGCCGCCAGGAACCGTGTCGGCCTCGAGGACCAGATGATCGAGGTCACCGAGATGGTAGGCCGTGGAGAGCCCAGCGAGTCCGCCGCCCAGGATCAGGATCATCCGCGCCTCACAATCCTACGTCGAGGGTCTTCAGCCAAACCGCGATGCCTACGGCCAGGACAACCACGCCGAAAAGCAGCGCCACCGCGCCTTGAAACGGCAGCAAGATCATCGCGATCGCAACGCCACCTAGGGCCGCCGTGGCTGCCCAAGACGCGACGACCGTTTGCCGAGTCGACAGTCGCCAGCGACGGAGTCGTAGCGCGACGTGATCGGGACTGCCGATCATCACGGGTAGCCCTCGTCGCCAACGGATCCACATCACGAACAGCATATCGAACAGCGGCACACCGAGAATCAAGACCGGGGAGAGGGCGG
>JANNRU010000401.1:0-6199 GCA_031401755.1 Acidobacteriota bacterium
GGCGGTCGAATCCGCGGTGGTCGCATCGGCCCTCTGGCGCGCCTCGTCGATCGAGCAGCGGGTCGCCCACCTCGGAGCGCTGGCCGCTCTCGTGCGTGACCGCGCGCAGCAACTCGCCGAAGGCATCGCCGCCGAGCAAGGCAAACCAGTGCACGAAGCACTGTCGCTCGAGATCCTTCCCGCCCTGGATCACCTCCGCTTCCTCATCTCACAAGCCGCACAGTTCCAATCCGGTACCGCTCTCGAATCGCGCCAGCGACTTTTCGCGCACAAACATGCCCACTACATCTACGAGCCGCTGGGCGTGGTCGCGATCGTGACGCCGGCGCCACTCCCGTTCGCGATTCCGCTGATCCAGGTTGCGGCAGCAGTGACGATGGGAAACGCGGTGGTCCTCAAACCGTCGGAGCTGACTCCGCGAACCGCGTTGGCAGTTGGCGAACTCTGCCTGGCCGCGGGATTCCCCGCAGGTTTGGTGAACGTCGTTCCCGCGCTGGGCGATATCACCCGCTATCTCGCCGGACATCCGCGCATCGACAAGGTCTTCTTCACCGGCGGCTATGCCGCCGGCCGCGAAGTGATGGCCGCCGCATCTCGCGCGCCGCGCCCGGTCGTGCTGCGACTGGGCGGGAAGCATGCGGCGGTCGTCGCTGCAGACGCGGACGTCGAGCGGGCCGCCCGCGGTATCGTCTGGAGCGCCCTGGCCAACGCCGGACAGCACTGTGGCGCGGTGGAGCGCGTCTACGTCGAGGATCGGATCGCCTCGCGTTTCGTCGAGCGTCTTCTGGCCGAGGTCGATCGCGTGCAGATCGGGGACGCACGTGCCCCGGAGGTGGATCTCGGCCCGCTGGTTTCCGAGGAGCGGCGTCGCGAGGTTCACCGGCAGGTCACCGAGGCGGTCGCTCGTGGAGCGCGCTTGGTCCGCGGCGGACTGCTCCCCGAGGGTCAGGGGTTCTTTTATCCTCCGACGGTGTTGCTCGATCCCCCACACGACTGCAGGTTGATGGTCGAGGAGACGCTTGGACCCGTAATCCCGGTCGTCCCGGTAGAAAGCCTCGAGCGCGCGATCCTGCTGGCCAACGACAGCGAACTCGCGCTGTCAGCGAGCGGCTGGACGGCCTCTCGGGAAACGGCCGAGCGCTTGATGTCGTCGCTGCGCGCGGGAGTCGTGACGATCAACGACGCCCTCTACGCCTTCGGCGAACCGGCGGCGACCTGGTCCGGATGGCGCAAGAGCGGATTCGGTCAGGCCCACGGCGCCCCCGGGCTGCGCGAGATGTGCCGGCCCCGCTTCGTCTCGTTCGATGCTTCGAGGAGCAACGCGCCGCTCTTCGCTTTCCCGTACGACCGTGCCGCGGTTCTGATGGTTCAGCGGGCGATCCGCTACTTGCACGGTCGTCGCAAGCTCGGCCGGGGACTCGCCTTGTTGCGGCTGCTGTCGATGCGGCGGTTTCGCGGGCGGCTGCCCTGGCGTTCTTTCCTGTTCGGCGCCCGGCAACGTCGCTGACGATTCGCGCCCCGCGTGCCACAATGGCGCGGTGGACTCCGGGCTGGCAACTCGACTCGACGTGCTCCGACGAGCCATAGCCGAAGAGTACGCCCAAAAATTCCCACGCTCTCGTCGGCACTTCGATCGTTCGCCGGCCTTGCTCGATGGTACGAGCCACGCCGTGCGCTGGAACGAACCGTTCATGCCCGTGGCGCACCGTGCAAACGGGGCATCCTTCGACGATCTCGATGGGCACCGAATCATCGATTATTGGCAAGGCCACTACGCAAACCTGCTCGGGCACAATCCACCCCTGATCCGAGAGGCCCTGCTGGAAGCGCTAAACGATGGCCGCGGACTGCAATCGGGCCTGCTGCACGAGATCGAGGCCGACGTCGCCGAGCGTCTAGTCCGCGCCACCGGGACCGAAGTGGCCCGGCTGACGACGAGCGGAACCCTAGCGAGTTTCTACGCCGCACTGATGTCGAGGGCTTTCACCGGCCGTGCGCTGATCCTCAAGGCCAGCGGCGCGTGGCACGGGAGCCAGCCATTCGGGCTGAAGGGGATCACGGCGCGCGGCGGTACATTCGATCACGTCGAGTCCGAGGGCTTGCCGACCAGCGCCGGCGCCGATGTTCGGCTGACGCGCTTCGGGGATGTAGAAGACCTGCGGCGTGCATTCGCCGAGGACGGGGAGCGAATTGCCTGCGTCTTGGTCGAGCCGGTGCTCGGCGCAGGGGGAGGCATCGCCGCATCGCCCGAGTACTTGCGCGAGGCGCGCCGATTGACCGAGCACCACGGCGCGCTGTTGATCTGCGATGAGATCATTACCGGTTTTCGCTATCGTGCGGGAAGTCTGGTTGCGGCCTACGGCGTGCGCGCAGATGTCGTGCTTGTCGGTAAGATCGCCGGAGGCGGTATGCCGCTCGCGGCCGCGTGCGGCCGACGCGAGATCTTCGCGCTCGCGTCGCGCGGCTCGGGTCGCGTCAAGTTCGAGGGCGGAACCTATTCGGCCCATGAACTGACCTTGGTTGCCTCGAGAGCGTTGCTGCGCCATCTGGAGCAACAAGGTGATGTCCTGTACGGCGCCCTGTCGGCCGCGGGTGACCGTCTGCGGGCAGGTATCGCCGAGGCGGCGAAGGATTGGAACGTTCCGGTCGCGATCCTCGGAGCGGCTGGCGCACCGGTGTTGCCCGGCTCGCTCGTCCTGATCCACGTGCTCCACGAGTCGGGTCCCACCCCCAAGGATCCGGAGGAGTTGGCGCGCCGCCGCCATCCCGCGATCGACGACCGCCTGCTCAAGTCGATAATGATCTTGGAGGGCGTCTCGACGCGTTCCGGCGGCGGGGCGATCTCGACCGCTCACGATGCCGGCGATCTGTCGCGGACGATCGAGGGCTACCGCGCCGCGTTCGCGCGGCTTCGCGGGGCCGGGCTGGTCTGACTGAAGTGAATGAGCGTCGCGTCGTGCGGGCAGCACGGACGCTCCGCACGCGGGTCGAGCATTCGTCGTCGGCACGTCGTCGGCCGTTGGTTTGAAGCCTGGCTCAACGGACCGCGCCGGATGTTCTCCGCGATCTCGTCGGGAAGCTCGAAGAAATCGGCCTGTTCCATCCGGCCCTGGCGGACCACGACGGGGAGACCCGCGATCGATGTCACGAGTTGTCATGGTCGATCGGCCGCCTGAACCGGTGCGATTCGTCGCCTGGGCTAATATAGAAAGTCCCCCGTGCGCGCAGCGCGGCGGCGTCTCCGACGAGGAAACCGATTGCGATACGTTCGGCTCGGCTCGGGTCTCGAGGTCTCCCGCATCTGCTTGGGCTGCATGACCTACGGCGATCCGGCTTGGCGTCCCTGGACTCTTGACGAGGCGGAGGCGCGCGGGCATTTCCGGCTCGCCGTCGATCGCGGAATCAACTTTTTCGACACGGCCGATATGTATTCGCGGGGGAGGAGCGAGGAGATTGTCGGGCGATTGTTGCGCGAATTGTTGCCGCGGGAGAACTTCGTCTTGGCGACGAAGGTCTATTTTCCGGTTGGTGACGGCCCCAACCGGCGCGGCCTGTCGCGCAAGCACATTCTCGCCGCTTGCGACGCTTCGCTGGCACGGCTGGGCCTGGACTACATCGACCTCTACCAAATTCACCGTTGGGACGACGAGACCCCGATCGAGGAGAGCCTCGAGGCACTCGATTTTCTGGTCCGCGCAGGAAAAGTTCGCTATCTGGGAGCGAGCAGCATGGCGGCGTGGCAGTTCGCCAAGGCCTTGTTCACCGCGGACCGGCTGCGCGCGACTCGATTCGTATCGATGCAGGCCCACCACAATCTCGTCTATCGTGAAGAGGAGCGGGAGATGATCCCGCTCTGCCGCGATCAGGGGGTCGGTGTGGTGACCTGGAGCCCGCTAGCCCGGGGCTTTCTCTCCGGTGCGCGGACGCGAGAGAATCCCCGGCCGACGGCTCGCTCGCGAACCGATGCATTCGCCGACCAGATGTACTACGCGGAGGTTGACTGGCGGGTGCTCGACGGTCTGACCGAGGTTGCTGCGGCGCGCGGTGTGAGCCCCGCTCGGGTCGCTCTGGCTTGGTCGCTGTCCGTGCCGGGAGTGGCCGCGGCGATCGTCGGCGCCAGCAAGATCGAGCAGATCGACGATGCGGCGAGTGCGACCGGCATCGATCTGAGTGCTGGCGAAATCGAGAGACTCGAGGCCTGCTATGTCGTCCATGAGGTGCTCGGTCATACGCAGCCGACGCCCCGTACACCGGGCTGACCGGCGCCTAGCCAGGGCGCTCCTCGCCTGCGCTCTTGCGGCGGGCGGCTGCGTCGATCGGAACGCGTCCGATGAGTCGTGGCGCCTGAGAATCATGGTCGGCCGCTCGATCGACGTGGCCTCGGCCGACGGAGTGTCGGTCGCGGTTTCGGTCGAAGGCTTCCACCCTCCAGCGCTGGTCTTCATCCACGGATGGTCGGAGGATCGGAGCTACTGGGCAGCCCAGATCGAAGCGTTCCTCGCCGAGCATAGGGTCGTCGCGCTCGATCTCGCCGGCCACGGGGCGTCGGGGACGGATCGCCGCAACTGGACGATCGAGGCCTTTGCCGCCGACGTGCGCTCCGTGGTCAACGAGTTGAACTTGGGAAGCGCGATCCTGATCGGACACTCGCTGGGCGCCGCCGTGGCGCTCGAGGCAGCGCGATCGATGCCCGGAAGAGTGCGGGCGGTCGTGCTGGTCGATGCCTACCAAGATCTCTCGCAGCCCGCCGGTGAGGGCGAGACGCTCCGGGCGATCGAACAACTGCGGAGCGATTTCGTGGGTCGGTGCCCCGAGTTCGCCCGCGGGTGGATCGGTGCGCAGTCCGACACCGGTCTGGTCTTTCGAATCACTCAGGATCTCTGTTCGGCCAACCCAGCGATCGCCGTTCCCGTGCTCGAATCCTTCGCCTCCTACGACCCGGTGCCGGCGCTCGCTGCTCTCGAGATCCCGGTACTGGCGATCGAGCCCGGCGCGCCCCCCACCGCGCTGGAAGCCAATCGTCTGCGGGTTGGGAGTTATGACGCCCGCATCCTCTCCGGAGCAGGTCACTTTCCGATGCTCGCCCGACCGGTCGAGTTCAATCTCGCGCTAGCCGAGTTGCTGGCAGGCTTGGAAGTCGCCGGCGATGGTGGAAGCCCCTGAGAATTCGGGCGATCACGAGGGTTCAGATGGCATCGCCCACCGACCGTGGGTATCATCAAAGAGTCAAAACGACGCAGGTCGACTTCGCGGATGGGACATCCTGGGTCAATGCCTTTCTTCTTTCGCGAGTTGCGAGTACTGACGGCCGGAACATTGGCCGTGGTGGCCGCGCTCGCAGCAGTGGAACTCACCGCCGAAACACGAGGATCCGCACGACAGGTCGTGAATGAGTCTGGGACCGTCGGAGTCGGGTCGGTATGGAACGCGTCGCCGGTCGATGTGGCCCAACTGATGGTCGAGGACGCAGCCGCGCGCGAAACCCCCGGAACGGCGCACCGGCTGGCCGTCCCGTTCGCTCTTGCGCTTGGGCCCGCGAACGCCGGCCGGTGGGAGTCACGAGCCGATGGAACGTCGACCTGGCACATGGAGCTGCGGTCGTCGGGCGCCCTCTGGCTTTCACTCGGATTCGGCACCTTTCGTCCGGCATCGGGAGCTGAGTTGTGGATTCGCGGGTTGGTTGACGGGACCGAAGTCGGCCCGTTCAACGCTTCGAGCGCGGCATCGAATGGGACGCTTTGGATTCCGCCGATCGCAGGCGATGCCGTCTCGTTGCGTCTGGAGTGGCCGGCCAACGTCGATCGAGAGTTGGCCGATCTGGTGGTCGGACAACTGACACACGGCTACCGGCCCTGGGGCGAGATCGGTCGCCCGCAGTCGCCCACGACCGATTCATTGCTGGGTAGCCAATCCGAATTTTGCAACGTTGATGTCAACTGCCCGCTCGGCAACGACTGGCAACAGGCGAAGCTCGGCGTCGTCGAGTTAATGATCGGCGGCGGGGTCGCCGCCTGTACCGGATCGCTGATCAACAACACGAACCTCGACTGCCATCCGTACATCTTGACCGCGTGGCATTGCTACTACCCGCCACCACCGGGTCCGCAGATCGATCCCACGACGACCATGGTTCTACTGAACTACGAGGTCCAAGGTTGTGCGTCCGGAGCCACATCTTCCGGGCAGACGCTCAGCAACG
>JANNRU010000402.1:0-1779 GCA_031401755.1 Acidobacteriota bacterium
AGACTTGGTGATGACGTTGATGACCCCGCCCGCGGTGCGCCCGAACTCGGCGTTGGCGCCGCTCGCCACCACTTGGAACTCTTTCACCGCTTCAAGGGTGATATCGACGGCCGCGCGCTGACCGCCCATCTGCTCGCCGAAGAAACCGTTGTTGTAGTCGCCTCCGTCCAGGCTGATGTTATTGAAAACACCGCGCTGGCCGGCGAAGGTGATCTCGTCCCCGTCGGGGCCTTGTACGACGCTCACTCCGGGAGTAAGGGTGAGCAGGTCCTCGAATTTGCGCCCCAGAACCGGGGTGGTGCTGATCGTCTTTTCGTCGAGGGTGGTGCTCTTCTCGGTGCGGGAGGTATCAACGGTGGCGGTTCCGGTAACGGTCACGGTCTCGTCAACCGAGGACACCTTCATGGTCAGGTTGAGGTTGATGGCCTGGCCGACCGTCAACGCGAGGTTCTCCTGGACCAGAGTGGCAAAGCCCGCCTTCTTCACGGTCACCACGTAGCGGCCCGAGGTCAGTTGCAGGAAGACAAAGCGCCCGTCCGCTCCGGTGCTCAGGGTCCGGCTCTGGTTGGTTTCAACATTCTTCGCCACCACATCCGCGCCCGGCACGACGGCGCTCTGTGGGTCGACGACGACCCCCTGAATGACGCCGCTGGTGATCTGGGACTGAGCCCACGTACTCGATGCCGTGAGCATCACAATTGCAAAACTACGCAACAAGGTTTCTCGCATACTCTCTCCCCAAAGTGGTGGTGAACTGGCGGCAAGGATGCCCGCATCCGCACACCGAGTCAAGTTAAATGAGCCTCCTCAGCGGTCATGCGAACACTCTCGATCTCGGGGGTCGGGGCCCGTCCGCGGGTTCGAAGGCGTTTGTTCAGCCCACCGGATCGATGCGATAGACGGCGCCACCGTAGTCGACGAGATAGATCTCTCCATCAGCGTCCACACCGAACGAGCTCGGGTTGCGGATCACTCGAGTGGAGCCGCTCAAAGCCGCGGTCCAGTCGCGGGCCTCGACGGCCCGACCTGCCTCGAGCCGGAATGAGCGGATGATCCCCGTGCCGTAGTCCGCATAGAAGTAGTGGCCAGCGTAGCCGGGCATCCGGCACCCGCGATAGACGTAGCCTCCCGTGACGGAGAAACCATCACTGCGCCCGTACTCGGCGACGGGAAGGGTGAGGCCATCCGTGTTGCAGCCACTTGAGGGGCTGAAGCAGCGCGTGCCCTCCATTCTGTTCCAGCCATAGTTCAAGCCCCCTCCCTTCGAGGCGGGGCCGACGTCGATTTCTTCCAAGGCGCCCTGGCCGACGTCGCCGATGTAGAGATCCCCGGTTCCACGATCCATCGAGAAGCGCCAGGGGTTGCGCAGGCCATAGGCCCAGATTTCCGGAAGCACCCCGCTTTGGCCGACGAAGGGATTGTCGGACGGCACGGCAAAGGGGACGGCGCCGTTGACGTCAATCCGAAGCATCTTGCCAAGACGAGTTCCAAGGTTTTGGGCGTTGCCTTGGGGGTCGCCGCTCGATCCGCCGTCGCCGAGTCCGATGTAGAGGAATCCGTCCGTTCCAAACGTCAGGCCCCCGCCGTTGTGGTTGGCGAAAGGCTGACGTTGGAAGAGCACTTCCCGCTCGCTCGCGGGATCCGCGAGGTCGCCTGAGGGGTTCGGGGCCCGGAACTCGGAGACGTGGGTGTCTCCCGACCGGTCTGTGTAGTTCACGAAGAACCGGCCGTTGGCGGTGAACTGGGGATGAAGGGCCAGACCGAGCAGCCCACGCTCGC
>JANNRU010000403.1:0-4515 GCA_031401755.1 Acidobacteriota bacterium
TCGCGCCGCCCACCGCCCGCCACCGCGGTCCCGGCCCACCATCCGAGATCGACTTCGAGCAGACGCGAATCTGCTGGAAGCTTTTTCGACTCGGATCGCGTCTTGTTTCCGGTTCGAACCAAGTCGCGTGCTCCGCGTTCCGGCCTTTCGGCCATCGACAGATCGTCAATCGAACAGTCTGCGTCACCCGACGCTGCGGGTCAAACCAGCTCCGGTTGCCACCGCGCGCTTCACGAACTACGATGCGGCCGCGCATGGGACGCAGGACGCGGACGCCACGGGTGAACGACCCCGCCGGATCCTCCGCGGGGAGTGCTCATTTGCGGTCTCTTCGCGCGTTTGTCGTCGAACGATTTCCACTGAGCGTGGACGCCGTCGTTGGCGCGATCTCCGATTTGCTACCGGATCAAGACGGCACGATCTCTCGGGCAGGTCTTTCGGCCGAGATCGATCGCCGTCGCCCCGCGATCCGCTCACGACTGATCGACACTTTTTCGGGATCCGGCTCGGCCGCAGATCTGGAAACGACTCCGGGAGTCCGGGCTCCGCAGCGTATGCGAGAAGCCGCCGTCGAGGTCGCTGACGCGGTCGACGGATACCTGCGGCGAGAGGCGATCCGCTTCTCGCTCACCGCCGATGAACGGCGCGAGATCCTGCGCGGAATGATGCTCACGCGCGCGACGGACAATCAACTCAAGGCCCTGTTTCTTGGTGGACAGGTGCGCTTCGGCAACACCACCTTTCAGGGGAAGGGTTTTCGCTCGCTCGGCCAAGAGGCGATTTACGCGGCACCCCTGCGATTGAGGCGCGGGGTCGCCTGGCGCGGCGCCGATGGTCGCTGGCGCGGCGACGTGGTCGCTCCACTGATCCGTGATCTGGGTGCGGCGCTGGCGATGCGGCCCGATGAAGAATCGGTGCGACGCGTGCTCAGCGCCCAGATGGGAAAGAGCGGTCCGCCGATGGAGGGCAAGGATTTCCACATTGGCGACCTGGAGTGGGGCATCTTGCCGGCGACCGCACCCCTGGCCATTTCGTCAGCGAGCATCGCCGGATTCGCCTTGGCCTTCGCGCGCAGCGGGGACGGTCGTGTGGCGGTGTCGTTCATCGGTGAGGGGGGCAGCTCGCTGGGCGAATGGCACGAGTCGATCAACGCGTGTGCGGCGCGTCGACTGCCTGCGATCTTTTGCGTCGAAAACAACCAAACCGCGCTGTCCACGCCGGTGCACGAGCAATCCGCCGTTCGGGTCTTCGCGGATAAGGCCGCCGGTTACGGAATCCCGGGAATCACCCTCGACGGCACCGACCCGGAGGCGATCGCCGCCGCCTTCGCCTGGGGCGCCGAGCGTGCGCGAGCCGGACTCGGCCCGGTGCTCATTGAGCTCGTGACCATGCGGATGTGCGGCCACGCGCACCACGACGACATGCTATACGTCGGCAAGGAGCCACCGATCGGCTGGGACTATCCCGAGCTCTCGAGCACCGGATACGCCGACGCTTCGGCATGGGCCTTCTGGGCTCCCCGCGACCCGCTACGGATCTACGCGAGGCAACTTCTCGACGACCGTGTGATCGATTCGGACGAACTCAGCGGATGGCGCTCGGAGATCGAATCGCTGGTGGGTGAACAGACGCGCCGGGTCGTTGAGGCTCCGTGGCCCGACCCCGAGGATGCCGGCCGCGGCGTGGTTGCCGGGGAGCCCGTGCGGCGACACAGCGAGCCACTCGACCGACCTCGCGGGCGGCGTGGCCCAAGATCGAGTCTTCCTGAGCTCGATCCCGGACCGGCGTTCGACTCCGGCGGTCGAACCTTTCTGGAAGCGATCATGCTCGGCACGCGCGATGCCTTGGCCAACGACCCTCGAGTCTTCGTCGTCGGCCAGGATGTCGGCGGAACCTACGGCAATGCGTTCCTCATGCTGCGGCCGCTGCTCGCCGAGTACCGGGAACGAATCCTCAACTCGACACTCGCTGAAGGCGCGATTCTCGGCATCGCCATCGGGGCGGCGCTCGCCGGAGAGCGGCCGATCGCCGAGATCCAGTTCAACGACTTCATCGCAACCGGGTTCAATCAGTTGGTCAACAACGCGGCGAAGATCCGCTATCGCTGGGGCGGCTCGGTCCCGATCGTGGTCCGGTTGCCGTGGGGCGGATTGCGGCGGGCCGGTCCGTACCACAGCCAGAATACCGAAGCCTGGTTCTACCGAACGCCCGGCTTGAAGATCGTCGTTCCCTCGACGCCTTTCGACGCACGGGCGCTCTTCGCCGCCGCTCTCGCTGACCCGGATCCTGTGCTGTTCTACGAGCACATCGCGCTTTATCGCGACCCCAAAATCAAGCAAGCGCTCGACGACGCGCCCGCCCTTCCTTTGCCCCTCGGCAAGGCGGCGCTTCGCCGCGCCGGCTCGGATCTGGCGATCGTGTCCTACGGTGCGTACGTCCACCTGGCGCGCCAGGTCGCGGAGCGGCTCGCTGCCGACGGCATCGAGGCCTCAGTCCTCGACCTGCGATGCCTGGAGCCACTGGATCGTGAGGCGCTGCTCGCGGTCAGTCGCCATTGCGGCAAGGTGTTGATCGTTCACGAAGACTCGCGGCGCGGCGGCGTCGGCGAGAGCCTCGCCGCCTGGATTCAGGAGGAGGCGTTCGAAGACCTCGACGCGCCGATCCGCGTCATTGGGGCGCTGGACGCCCCCGTGCCCTACTCCCCGCCATTGGAAGACGCGTTTCTGGCGGGTTCGGAGCGGATCGAGGCAGCGGCCCGCCGGCTCGCCGCTTACTGACCGAACACCGCACTTCGCGACTGCAGTTCGGATCCCGAGAGAACCAAATAGCGGGAGACGAGTTCTCGTGCGTCGTCGAGGTGCGACTGCATCACCCGGGTCGGGTAGCCTGCGGGCGCGAAAATGACGAGCCACAGCGCCGAGGTCGCCGACGTCACACCGGTCCGAGCGGAATCGGCCGTCGGATTGCCGAACGGACCGACGGAGTCGGCCAAGACCGGTCGTCCTGATAGGTGCACTACCGGCTTGGCGACCCCGGCGAAGGAATCGTCGGGGCCGCCGAGTCGAAAAACCACCGGACCGGCGATCCGGTCGGCATCATACAGCCCGATCGGCAGGAGCAGACGGACCGCGAGCAGGTTCGCCGCATCGATCGCGGGCGATCTCCTCGGAAACGGATCACCTCGCAACACGCGGCGCAACAGCGCTTCGGACGACGGGCGGGTCTTGGTCGGGTCGAGCCCCATTGAACGATAGAACTCGCGTCCCGCCGCAAGTCCCGGGATCTCTGCGGGGGCGCGCCCGGCGTGGCAGCGACGCAGGCCGGCCACGGTGTTCGCGATCTCCTGATCAAATTCCGAACTCGCCGCGCCGACCACGACCGGCGATGTGCCGATTGCTCCCAGACAACTGGCGATGCCGGACTCGACCCGGAGGTCGAAAAAGGGCGCGCTCTCCACTCAACGATCGAGGCGGGCGACCTGACCGATCCCCGCCGACTCGTCCTCGTCGAGCGCGTGCGCCCCGACATCGAACCAGTCGGTTTTCGGCGGCGGTGGGCAGCACAGGACCAGCGCGTCCGCGCTCGCGCGCAGGTCGAGGAACGCACGATGAATGCCGCTGAGGATCGACTGGGCGCCGTCTCGGTCACGCGCGACTGCAAATGAGTCGACGGCTTCGCGGAGCTGGTCGAGACTCGCGCGCATCCGGTCGATCGCACCGAGCGCCGTGCGGTTGGGGGTCGGAGGACGCTCGAAGCCCTGGGCCAACCGATCGAGCATCTCCTCCATCGCTTCAAGGTGCTTGCCCATGCGCTCCAGATTCAGGGAACAACAAAGCATTGCCGGCGCGAGCTCGTCGACCGCACCCGACGCGGCGGAACCGATGCCGCCGCCGACCACCCGATTCTTAAAACGGGCTGAAAGGCTCCGAACTTGGCCGCGCATTTCCATCAGCCGGTGCTCCAGGGGCTCCCACGGCGTCGACTGCTCGGCACGGACGGGCAGGATCAGCGCTACCGAAATCGCGAGGCCCATCGCTAAGACTTTCCAAGGATTTTTCATCTGAGTCGCGCTCCGCGCGGCGTGTGGATCGTGCCGCCCTCTGCGCCAAGACCGTACCTGCCTCCGCGGCGCCTCGCAAGCGCAGCCTGTTAGTATCCTGTCGGAAGTGTCGATGAACGAAAATCCGCCAAGCAAGTCGGAAGAGTCTAGGCTCGGCCCGCTGGCCACGACGATCGAAGAGTTGGCGACCCGGCAGCCGGACGCCATCAGCTCCTATGTGCGCGAAGTCGACCTACGCGGCCTGGTCGACCTCGCGCTTCGATTGACGTTGCGCGCGCGGTCGGAGCTCGTGCTCCACGCGCCCCAGCCTATGGCGCTGCTCCGCGCGCTCCCAGCGGCCGAGGTCTACATGATGATCCGAGAGATTGGCCCGCACGACGCGCTGCCCTTGCTCTCGCTCGCCTCCTCGAACCAACTCGTACATCTATTTGACCTGGAGTCGTGGCGCGGCGACC
>JANNRU010000404.1:0-7025 GCA_031401755.1 Acidobacteriota bacterium
CGAAAACGTCAGCGGAGCGGCATCGATACCGTTCCACCTGCGTTTCAACAAGCAGGAGATAGAATTCGTCCCGCCCGCGCAAGAAGGATCGTTTATGCGCAGTGACGGGGTGAACACGGTCTTCTTGGCCAACGACAGTGGCGGGGGGGGCGAGATCATCGTCGGGCTCTCCCGCATGGGCGGGGGCGACGGGATGAGCGGCGCCGGAATCGTGGCCACTTTCGTGTTCCAGAGCATCGCGCCGGGCGATTGCGGCTTTGCATTCACCGGGGCGAGTGTCAAGAACTCGCAGGCCGGGAATCTACCGGCGTCGTTCAGCACGGTTTCAGTGAGGGTCCAGTAGTGAATCTGTGCCGGAGATGGGCGAATGATCAGTGCGGCTTCTCGCTCGTCGAGTTGGCCAGCGTCAGCGCGGTTGTCGTCGTTCTGGCGGGACTTGCCATTCCCGTCGCGCACACGACGACCAAGCGCAAGAAAGAGATCGAACTTCAGCGTTCGCTGCGCGAGATCCGGACTGCGATCGACCGGTTCCAGATAGATGCCCGACGCTACGCCCCTGCCTTCGGTCAGAAGAACCTGAACGGAATCCTCAACGAGGAGATGTTTCCTGAAAAGCTGGAACAACTCGTCGAAGGCGTCGATATCGGCGACGCCAAGGGAACGAAGCTCAAGTATCTCCGCCGGATCCCGCGCGATCCGCTCTCGGGCAAGGCGGAGTGGGCGACCAGATCGAGTCGGGACCGTCCGGACGCACTGTTCACGGACAAACGAAACATCTTCGACGTCCACTCGAAGAGCGAAAAGGTCGCTCTGGACGGCACGAAGTACTCGGACTGGTAGGGAGGCCGCCTCTTGAATCTCGAGTCGAAGGGGAAGAGCGGAGCCAGCGGCTTCACGTTGATCGAGTTGGTGGTCGTCGCCGCGATCATCGGTATCCTGGCCGCGGTCGCGGTCGGCCAATATCAGCGATCGATCGTGCGGGCCAAGGAAGCCACGCTCCACGAGAATCTGTTCGTCATGCGCAGCGCGATCCACCAGTATTTCGCCGACAAGGGGCGGTATCCGGCCGATCTCCAGTCGTTGGTCGATGACGAGTATCTGTATCGTATGCCGGTCGACCCGGTCGCCCAACGGGATGATTCGTGGGTTCCGACCTATTCGGAGACCGGCGACGAAGATGACATTGGCACTGAGCCGGGCGTGATGGATGTGCACAGCGGGGCACCGGGAATTTCGCCCCTCGAGGGAACCTCGTACGCCGAGTGGTAGGAGAGAGACGATGACGACCCGAAAAGGCGACCTTGGTCGATTGACGTTGGTCGCGACGATTGTCGCACTGGCATTCGTCGCGGCATGTGACGATACGCCGTTCGTGGCGCCCGAGGGCAGCACGATCACGTTGACAGCCTCCCCGACGACGGTGCGGATCGACGAGCCCGAAGGCGAAGACTCCGGGACCAGCGCGATCCAGGCCCTGGTCTTCGACGAGGGGGGGATCCCGCTCCGCGAAGCCAATGTTTATTTCGCGTCTGACGGAGGAAGTTTGGACACGAACGGCGAGCCGGTGGAGACCGATGACAATGGAGTGGCTCGGGCCACCCTGTCGGTCGGGCTCAGCGATGAGGGGACGGTGACCATCACCGCACAATCCGGGGCCGTGACCGAGACCCGGGATGTCACGGTCGACATACTCGGGGTCAACCAGCTTCCGTCGGTGAGCATCACCGCGACCCCGGCGACGCAGCAGCGCAAGAGCGTCCAAACGATATTCCGCGGGACTGCGACGGATCCGGACGAACCGGACGACGCGGTGACCTGTTGGCGCTGGGAGATCATCTCGTCGCTCGGTGGGACCCCTGAAGTCATCGCCGGCGCCAGCGAACAGGAGATCGTCCGAACCTACACCAACGAGCAGACCCTGACCGTGCGTCTGCGAGCCTCCGATGATCCAGGCCTGGTTTGCAGTGCCGGGGCGAGCATCGGATCCTTCGGTGCGCAGTCCTCGATTCCCTACCTGATCGTCTGCGACACCAGCGCGCCCAGCGCAAGTGCGGGTACCGATCAGTCGGCGAACCTCGCCGGCGGTTCGGCAACGGTCTCGTTGAACGGCAGCGGATCGTCGGATGCGGAGTCCGGGATTTCGAGCTACGCCTGGACTTGCGGTAACGGAACGGGCGGCAACACGGCTCAGGTGAACTGCGTTTACTCGACGACCGGAAGTTTCACGGCGACGCTGACCGTCACCAACGGCTGCGGGCAGACCGCTAGCGACACGGCCACGGTGGTGATCAATCCGTGAGCGCTGCGATCCGAGCCTCCGAGCGCGGAGCCGCGATGGCGGCGTTGATGGCCACGGTCACGATCATGACGATCCTGTCCTTGGCCGGTTATCAGAGTTGGGAGGCGATGATGCGCCGCGAACGCGAGGCGGAGATGATGTTCCGCGCGCAGGACCTCGTTCGTGCGATCCAACGCTATCGCGATGACCATGGCGGCATCGCCCCGCTGCAATTGAAAGATCTGATGGAGCCGGGCACGAAGGGTCAGTACCACGCGCGCAAACTCTGGAAAGATCCCCTGGTCAAGGGCGGCAAGTGGGGATTGCTCCACATCGGGCCCGACGGACAGGTGCTCGACCCAAGCGTGACGCCGCAGGCCGGGCAGGTGAGCGGACTGGGCGGTGGCCTGGGACTCAAGCAGTCGAAGACACCGGGCCTCGGATTCGGCTCGACGAGCAATTCCGGAAACGACGGGCAGCCCGGAGGAGTTCCCGGAGGCGGCCTCGGGGGCGGGATCGGCGGTCCGCCGCCCGGCAGTCTGTCCGGCGGTGCCGAGGCGACGGGGCTGCCGATCGCCGGCGTGAAGAGCCTGTGTACCGAGAAAGCGTTTCGCGAGTGGAAGGGGTTGACCGAATACCGCGAGTGGCTGTTTACCTATCTCGATCTGGAGATGGCGCAAGCCCAGGCGCAGGCGCCTCCGGGAACGGGGCCGCCCGGCGGCGGCGGTGGCGGATCGTCGAACCCCGGCGGTATCGGTGGCGGAAACCCACCCGGCGGTGGTCCAGGCGGAAAGGGTGGCGACAAGAAGGATGGCGGCTCGAGTGGCGCAAAGAAGCCGAAGTTCAAATTCAACGGCACGAACTTCGGCAAGAGATAGGCCTAAACCAAACCGGTCCTTTGCCGAACGCGTGATATACTCACGCGTTTCCCGACGGGGTCACCGGCCGTCTCGGTGATCGACTCCTTCGCGAGGCAGTCCCCGGCACATGATTCGCAAGGAACGACTCCCCAACGGCCTGACGATTCTCACCGAGTCGATGCCAGACGTGCGGTCGGCGTCGATCGGTGTTTGGCTACGCCGAGGTAGCCGTCACGAGTCGCCTGGGCAGAACGGGATCTCGCATTTCATCGAGCACCTGCTGTTCAAGGGTACCGAGAACCGCAGCGCGCGCGAGATCGCTCTGGCGATGGACTCCGTCGGCGGCCAGATCGACGCCTTCACTTCGAAGGAGTACACCTGCTTCTACGCCAAGGTGCTCGACGAGCACCTCCCGGCGGCGATCGAGTTGCTGGCCGACATCGTCCAGCGGCCGCTGTTCGATGCGACCGAGCTCGAGCGCGAGCGGCAGGTGGTCCTCGAAGAGATCCGAATGGTCGACGACACGCCGGACGACTTGATCTACGACCTGTTTTCGACCCGGTTCTACCGCGGCAACGCCCTCGGCCGACCGATCCAGGGCACGGCGAATACCGTGTCGAGCTTGAGCCGCAGCCAACTCTTGCGTTTTTTCCGCGAGGCCTATCGGCCGCACAACATGATGATCGCAGCGGCGGGGAGGCTCCAGCACGCCACCGTCGCCCGTCACGTGCGTCGCGCGTTTGCCGGCCTCGACCGAGGTCGCCGGAGCGCGGCGCAAGCCGCAACGCCTCGTCCTGTGCGCGGTTGCGAGTTGCGCACGCGGCGCGAGCTCGGGCAGTTGCATCTGATGCTTGGCGTTCCAGCGTTCTCGGATCGCCTGGAGTCCCGCTATCGTCTTCACGTCTTGAACACAATTCTCGGCGGAACGATGTCCTCGAGGCTATTCCAGAAAATTCGCGAGGAGCGTGGGTTGGCCTATAGCGTCTACTCGGCGGTGAACGGCTTTTCCGACGCGGGCTTCCTGTGCGTCTACGCGGCGACCAGTCCCGGGAACGGCCGCGAGTTGATACGGCTGGTCGCTGCGGAGCTTCGCGACTTGACCGAGCATGGACCGACGGACGACGAATTGGCCGTGGCCCGCGAGCACCTGAAGGGCAGCCTGATGCTGTCGCTGGAGTCGACATCGAGCCGGATGTCGAGTCTTGCGCGCCAGGAGATCTCCTTCGGGCGCCAGCGAGGCCTCGAAGAAACGCTTGCCGCGATCGCCGGTGTGACCCGCCGGCAAGTCCATGGCGTCGCGCGACAGATTTTTCGAGGCCAAACGTTGACCCTTGCCGCTGTCGGCCGGGTTGGGGCGCTCCGGCTGCGGCCGGCGGATCTCGATCTGTGAGCGCTCTGGGCGGGGCTCCTCTTACCCGGGTGCTCGTCCAGCGGGTGGCCGACGGGACCGACCTCGCGCTTCCCGAACCCGCCAGCGCGGGGGCTGCGGGCTTTGATCTTCGCGCGCGCGTGGTGGACACGCTCGTGCTGGCGCCGGGTGAGCGAGCGCTCGTCCCGACGGGAATCGCCATCGCGCTTCCCGATGGCTTCGAGGCCCAGGTGCGGCCTCGCAGCGGTTTGGCGATCAAGCGTGGTTTGACGTTGCTCAATGCCCCGGGCACGATCGACTCCGACTATCGAGGAGAGGTCGCGGTCGTCCTTGTCAATCACGGCCAGGATCCGGTCTAGATCGAACGCGGGGACCGTATCGCCCAACTCGTCGTGCAGCGTCTTCCGATCGTCGAGTGGGTCGAGGTCGACGTGCTCCCACAGACAACGCGGGGGAGCGGCGGTTTCGGCCATACGGGCAAGCGTTGATGCGGTTGGTTCCCCTCGGCAGCGGCTCGCGTGGGAACGCCACCCTTGTCGAACTCGGCTCACTGCGGTTTCTGGTCGACGCGGGACTGTCGGCGAAGGTGCTCCACGAGCGTTTGCTGCAAGCCGGTGTCGAGCCGAGGACGATCAACTGGATCGTTCTGTCGCATGAGCACGAGGACCACGCACGCGGCGTCGGACGCTTCTCGCGTCTTTACGGTGTGCCCTTGCTTTCGTCGCCCCAGACCCTCGAAGCGCTGAACCTGTCCCCGGCGCACCTCGCCGGCTGGCGCCCGCTAGCGGAAGGCGGACTAACCGATCTCGGCCCCGTGCGGATCGACTCTTTTCCGGTGCCGCACGATGCGGCCCGACCCGTTGGATTCGTGCTGCACGGTGAGGGGATGCGCATCGGCTTTGCGACCGATCTGGGACACGCGACAACACTCGTGATCGAGCGGTTGCGCGGTTGCGAGGTCCTGATGATCGAGGCGAATCACGATGACGCGATGCTTCAGGCCGGCCCCTATCCTTGGGCGCTCAAGCAGCGTGTCGGGGGGCGGATGGGCCACTTGTCGAACGAAGAAACGGCGGGACTTCTGCGTGAAACGACGACCGGCAATTCCCGCGCAGTGGTGCTGGCTCACCTCTCGGAGAAGAACAACCGACCCGGGCTGGCGCGACGCGTCTGTGCGGCCGGAATTGCCGAAGCCGGGGCGCACCGCGTGACGTTACGCGTCGCGTCGCCGCAAACGAGCACGCCCGCGGTCGTGTTGTGAGCGGAAACCGGGGGCAAGGGCGATGATCGAACGTTACACCCGACCCCAGATGGGTCTATTCTGGACCGATCACGCGCGGTTTTCGAGTTGGCTCGAAGTCGAGTTGGCCTGTTCCGAAGTTTTGGCGTCGGCTGGCAGGATTCCCGTCGCCGACATGGAGACGATCCGCGGGCGCGCGGCGTTCGACGAGGCGCGAATCGCCGAGATCGAGGCCGAGGTCGGCCACGATGTGATCGCGTTCCTGACTAGCGTGGCAGAGAGGGTCGGTCCGGCCGCCCGTCACATCCATTACGGATTGACCTCCTCGGACGTGATCGACACGGCGTTGGCCCTGCGGCTGACGCGTGCAATCGACCTGTTGCTTTCGGACCTCGACGAGCTCCAATGCGTGATCGAACGCCGCGCGCGGGAGCATCGCCGGACGCTGATGGTCGGGCGGACTCATGGGATGCACGCCGAGCCCTACTCGATGGGGCTGAAGTTCGCCACCTGGTATGCCGAGGCGGGCCGAAATCGGCGCCGGATTTGCGCTGCCCGCGACGAGATCGCCGTCGGAAAAATCTCGGGAGCGGTCGGCACCTATGCGCATTTGGGGCCGGAGATCGAAGCGGCGGTACTGGCGCGACTGGGACTAGCCGTCGAACCGCTCGCCACCCAGGTGATCCCGCGGGATCGGCATGCGTTCCTGCTCTCCGCGTTGGGGATTCTGGCCTCATCGCTCGATCGGATTGCGACTGAGATCCGTCACCTGCAGCGGACTGAGGTTCGCGAAGTTGAAGAGCCGTTCGGTCGCGGTCAGAAGGGCTCCTCATCGATGCCCCACAAGCGCAACCCCGTCGGTTGCGAAAACGTCTCGGGGCTCGCGCGACTCGTCCGCGCCCAGGTCCAAGTGGCGCTCGAGAACGTTGCGCTGTGGCACGAGCGCGATATTTCACACTCCTCGGTCGAACGGGTGATCCTGCCCGATGCGACGATCCTTTGCGACTACATGCTCGCGCGGATGACACGGATCCTCGACGGCCTCGTCGTGGACTCCCAGCGCATGCTTGCGAATCTCGATGGATCCGGAGGAATAGTCCATTCCCAGTCGGTCTTGTTGGCGCTGACCGAAAGCGGCATGACCCGTGAGGCGGCCTATCTCCTGGTGCAACAGCATGCGATGCGCGCTTGGGCCGGCGACGGCGCGTTCAGGGCGTTGCTGGACGCGGATCCCGCCGTGACGCGGGTGCTGGACCCGCAGCGGCTCGCGGCCTGCTT
>JANNRU010000405.1:0-7316 GCA_031401755.1 Acidobacteriota bacterium
GCCGACCGCGAGTCACGGCGACGGAGTAGAATTCACCGATCGAGTCGTCGCCTTGGAGGATGCAGCTCGGGTACTTCCATGTGATCGCCGACCCTGTTTCGACTTGGGTCCACGAGATCTTGGATCGCGCGCCCTGGCAGCGACCGCGCTTGGTGACGAAGTTGTAAATTCCACCCTTGCCTTGCGCGTCGCCCGGATACCAATTTTGAACGGTCGAGTAGCGGATCTGCGCGTCTTCTAGCGCGACCAACTCGACGACCGCTGCGTGAAGTTGGTTTTCGTCGCGCATCGGTGCGGTGCAGCCTTCGAGATAGCTGACGTAACTACCGACATCGGCGATGATCAGCGTACGTTCGAACTGTCCCGTCTTGGCTGCGTTGATGCGGAAATAGGTCGACAGTTCCATTGGGCAGCGAACGCCAGGCGGGATGTAGACGAACGATCCATCGCTGAACACGGCGGAATTGAGCGCAGCGAAGAAGTTGTCCGTGTGCGGCACGACCGACCCGAGCCACTTGCGCACGAGCTCCGGGTGATTCTGTACCGCCTCCGAGAACGGGCAGAAGATGATTCCGAGCTCGCCCAGCTTTTCACGGAAGGTCGTGGCGACCGAGACGCTGTCGAAAACCGCGTCGACGGCCACACCGGCCAGCATTTCTTGCTCACGCAAGGGGATGCCGAGTTTCTGGTAGGTTCGCAGCAGCTCGGGGTCGATCTCGGCCAGACTCTTGGGACCCGCGCCGAGGGATTTGGGCGCCGAGTAGTAGACCATCGACTGGTAGTCGATGGGTGGGTAGGTCACGTTGGCCCAGCGCGGTTCGCGCAGGGTCGACCAGTGTCGGAACGCCTTGAGCCGCCATTCGCGAAGGAAGGCGGGCTCTCCCTTCTTTTCGGAGATCCAAGCGACAGTGCGCTCGTCCAGTCCGGGAGGGAGGCTGTCCGCGTCGATGTCGGACACGAACCCCCACTCGTACTGCTTTTGTGCGAGTTCCTCGATGGTCTTCGTCGTGGTCTTCAATTTCGTCCTCCAGCTTCCGATGAATCGCCCGATTGCTCGCGGTCCGGTCGCACGACCTCGAGCGGGTCTCGGGGGCTGCGCGCGTTAGACTTCGAACCGGCCGTCTGCGGCGGGAGGGCGGTGGCGTGGGCCAGTTGGGATAACGACACTTTCTCCAGCGCCTTCTCAACTTCGATGTTGATCAACGCCCAGTTCACACGAGTCGGGCAGATCCGTTCTTGCTCGCATGTTCCGGGGTGAGCCCCGCATTCGACCATGCTGATCGGTCCCTCCAACGCACGAATCACGTCGGCGACACTCGTTCGCTCCGGAGACTCGATCAGTTGGAATCCTCCGCCCACACCGCGCTGGGACTCAAGAACTCCGCCACGCGCCAAACTCTTGAGAATCTTGCTCGCCATGGGCAGGGAGAGCCCGCTCCACTCGGCGGCGTTTCGCGCGGTGACCGTCTTGCCGGACGGTAAACTCGCGATGTGAGCGAGGAGCATCAGCCCGTAGTCCGTTTGTTTGGTGATTCTCAGCACGATGGCACCGCCTAAATCGTACCATTAAGGTAGGATTTCTGGCCAGCCAGGCCACCGGATCTCGCAGACCTGGACTGTCTCATGCGTGAGACGAACGGGTCCTCGAGTCGCTGCGGGCGTAAGTCCCTCTCAATAAGGCTCTTACCCTGAGAAATCGGCCAGATGCTTCCCGCTATTGAGATCGGCCGACGGATCGAGCTCGCTAGCGGCCCGCGAATTTCATGGAGTTTCTTGCTCGATCCCGCGTTCGCCAAGACTCCGCGATTTTGGCAGGCCGCTTGCACATGGCTCGGCGGTGATTCCCCAGCGACGCGGCCAGGAGGCTACCATGAACGCAACCAGCGGACTCTGGCATTACGGCGCGTCCCGCGCACCGTTCGCCGTGGCGGTTTCGCTCGCGTGGGCGGTGCAGGCCGCCGCGGCCGACGGTCGATGCATCGCGGTCGCCGTCGATAGCACGATCGCGTTCCCCGACGGAAGCCACCATGCGGCGGGTGAGTTGAAGCTCTGCCCAAGCCACGCCGGCTCCCCGGTTCAAGCGCTCCACGAGATCTTCGTCGACGGAGAGGCGATCGGGCGATTGCCGAGCAGCCGCGGACGGGCAGAGGCCGCAACCGCGGAGCTTCCGGTCGTCATTTTTCGAAAGCTCGGCGACGGGTCGCTCGTCCTCGTGGGTTACACCGTGCCGGATCCCCGAGGCACGCAATCCTATCGCCTGGTTCCCCCAACGAGGCGTGTCGCGAAAACCCGGTCTCGGCCAGCCGAGCCGATCGCCGATCTCGTTCTCGCGGCACGCCTCAACTGAAATGGCGGCCCCGGCGTGACACGGGGCCCCGAGGGCCTGTGGGTCCGTGGAGCGAGCACTGACCCTCCCCGCTTCGCCCGCGGACCCGCAGGCCCGTGTTTTTCGGAATGCGAAGCCGATCTATCTCCGGTCAGAGCGGCCAGATGTCGTCGTTGGCGATTTCGAGCAGATTCTCGCTTGGGTCATGGAAGTAGAACGACCGCCCGCGGCGGGACCAGAATTGCTCGTGCAGCAGGACGACTCCGGCGGACACCAAATGGTGCTTCCACGCTTCGTAGTCGACCGCTGCAGCCCTGAAGCAAGTGTGAACCGAACCGGAAGCCCCATGCCGGGGGAGGCCGCCTGGCAGACGTGTCGCCGCGGAGCAAAAAACGAGAAAAACGCTCGCGCCTGCACGAAAGAATAGGCTTCTTCCCGCTTGGTGGTCGATGAGCCGAAAGCCCAGAATTTCCTGGTAGAAGCGTAGCGCCGCCGTCTCGTCGGTGTAATACAGCAGCGTTTCGAGCACGCCCAGGATCGGCGGCGGTTCGGTTCCCACGGTCAGACTCCTCACGCCCGGCGCTGCGCCGACGCGAGCATTCTGCGCCGAACCGATGGCCGTCGCCCGGGCCTCGCTGTTAACCTCTGGCGCGACAGTTAGAAAAGGGGAATCCAAACCACGATGTCAGCTTCGCGGGTCGTGCTGCTCGGGCCGCAGCGATTCCAGCCCACCTTGCGGGACGCAGTCCGGTCACTCGGCGTCGAGGGTCCGGTGGCGATCGTCACCGCGGGATGGCAGGAACGGGAGCGCGAAGATCACGAGCTTCGGGCTCACCTCGAGTGCGATGTGATCGACTTGCTTCTCTACCACCGGTATGACGACGTGTTGCTCCGCGACCGCGACCTCGCCGCGGGCCTCGATCGGCGGCAGCAGGGGCTGCGGGAACTCCAGTCGCTCTATCGCCTTCGCCTCGGACCGACGCTCGAACTCGCTCGCGTCCTCTTTCGACGCGAAGGAGACGGGGAGTTTCTGATACGGGCGCGACGATCCGCGCTCGCCGCGGTGCGGCGTCTGGACCGTCAGCACGCTGCGGACCTTCGGGGAATTCACGAGACGTTCGAGGCTGAGTGGCGCACAGCCGACCGTCCGGTGGTGGCCCGGCACCTCGATCAACTTCGCCGCACGCTCGAACGAGTCAGTATCTTGGCGATCGCGGGCGGACACGTCGCGGTTCTCCTGAATCGGCTGCGCATGTTCCGCATCGGCGAGTTACTCGGTCAACTTCCGGTTATCGCTTGGTCGGCGGGCGCGATGGCGCTGACCGACCGTGTCGTGTTGTTTCACGACAGTCCGCCGCAGGGTGCGGGTGATCCGGAGGTTCTCGACGAGGGGCTCGGCCTCTGCCCCGGCGCCGTGGCCTTGCCCGACGCGCGGCGACGGCTGCGCCTGGACGATCCGTCTCGCGTGGCGATCTTCGCCAGACGTTTCGCGCCGGCGACCTGTATGGTGCTCGACCCGCGCGCCAGGGCGGATTGGGACGGTGCTGCTTGGACCGCCGCGCCGGCGACCTGGCGCCTCGGTCGCGACGGACGCTTGCACCGGTTGGCAGCCTCATGATGGGCGCGATCGACGAGTTGACCACGGCCTCGACTCTCGCGCCCGCTCGAATCGACGCTTTCGTCGCAGGCCGCGAGTTTCCGATCGTCGAGGGTCGACGGGTGACCTTCGTCTGGCGCGGCCCGGCAACCGCCGTTCGGCTGCGACACTGGATCTTCGGCCTAGCGTCGTCCCAGACCCTGATTCGGCTGGGAGAAGAATTCTGGTATCTGATCGTCGATCTTCCAGAGAGGTCGCGCATCGAGTACAAGTTCGAAGTCGAGGTGGACGGCGATCGACGATTGCTGATGGACCCGCTGAATCCGCGGATCGCGAGGGATCCGTTCGGTGCGAACTCGGTCTGCCACGGCGCGGGATACGAGACGCCGCTCTGGGCCCTTCCGGATTCGGAGGCCCGTCCCGGAACGATCGATGCGCTTACCGTCGACAGCGCAACGTTTGGCAGGCAAGCCGAAGTTCGGCTCTACATGCCGGCTCGATTCAGACGCAATCGACGATATCCGCTTCTCGTTGTCCACGACGGGGACGACTTCCTGCGGTTCGCGGCGCTCGGGACGGTCTTGGACAACCTGATCCACAGACTCGAGCTCGCGCCGATGATCGTCGCCTTCACGCAGTCTCCGGATCGATTGCGCGAGTACGCCGCCGATGAGCGTCACCCGACGTTTCTGGCCGATGAGCTGTTGCCGCGTTTGGAGGAGAAATTCCCGCTGGTCGCCGGGGCGGACGCACGGGGACTCGTCGGCGCAAGCCTCGGCGCGGTCGCCGCCCTGCATGCGGCCTGGGTCCGGCCGAAGTGCTTCGGGCGGCTGTTCCTTGCGTCCGGGTCGTTCGCTTTCAGTGATATCGGCGAGCAACAGCGAGGTCCGATCTTCGACCCGGTGGCGACCTTCGTCAACCGCTTTCGCGAACAACCCGGGCGTCCTGTCGAACGGCTGTTCTTGACCTGTGGCGTGTTCGAGTCCTTGATCTACGAGAACCGATCGATGGTCCCGGTGATACAGTCGACCGGGATCGAGGTGCGCTACGAGGAGGCTCGCGATGGTCACAATTGGGAGAACTGGCGCGATCGCTTGCGGGACGGATTGTCGTGGCTTTTTCCCGGGCCTCTGTGGATGATCTACGAGTAGAATGCGGCCTCCGCGGCGCGAGCCGTGACTTCCGGGGCGGCGCCCCGTGAGGGAAATACCGATGGCTAACGTTCGACGGTGGATCGGCCTCTCACTCGGAGCCGATATCTGTTGGCCGATCTGCTTCGAGGAGATCCTCCGACGGTTCGATCCGACGGTCGCGATCGGTGGGGACCACGTGAGCTTCTCTGTCGAGCGGCTACCGATCGATGCATTCGATCTCCGTGAGACTTGCAAATACTCCGTCGTCGTCGACCGGTTGACGCACTGGTATCCGGCTCGTCGCGAGTGGATCAAGAAATCGGTCGTGATGGACGGTTTGTACGTCTTCAACAACCCGTGGTCGGTCCAGGCGATGGAGAAGGCCACGACGTACGCGGCGATGATGCGCTTGGGGTTGCCGGTGCCAGAAACCTGGCTCTTGCCCCCGAAGGAATACGAGCCCACCGAAGATCTGGCGCCTACCCTTGACAGCTACGCTCGCCTTTTCAATCTAGGCGAGATCGGCCGGCGCGTCGGCTATCCGCTCTACATGAAGCCCTATGATGGCGGGGCCTGGGTTGGGGTGAGCCGGATCGAGGACGAGGCCCAGCTCCGGCGAGCCTACGAACAGAGCGGGAAACGCGTCATGCACTTGCAGCGTGCAGTCGAAGGGTTCGACCTGTTCGTTCGCTGCGTGGCCGTTGGGCCCCAGATCACGATCATTCGCTACGATCCCGCCGCTGCGCTGCACGATCGCTACAAAGTCGATTTCCATTTCGTCGACTCCGCCGAGTGGTCGCTATTACGGGACATGACCCTGACTATCAACAGTTTTTTCGGTTGGGACTTCAATTCGTGCGAGTGCCTGCGCAGGGACGGGGAGTTTTTCCCGATCGATTTCGCCAACCCATGTCCCGACGCGCAAGTCACGTCACTGCACTACCACTTCCCATGGGTGGTGTTGGCTCAGCTTCGCTGGGCGCTGTACTGCGCGGCCACGCTACGTCCGATGCGCCAAACGCTCGACTGGGAGCCCTACTTCCGCGTACGCTCTCAAGACCTTCCGTATCGCGAACGACTCGCGGCCTACGCCGCGATCGCTCGGGAACGGTTGGAGGCCGATCGCTTTTCCGAGTTCTGCGATCAACATCTCCGCGGCCTCGACGAGGTCGCCTGGGAATTCTTCGGCACCGAAACGGCGAAGGATGCGATCCGGCGGAAAGTCGTGGCGAAGTTTCCGACGCACGAAGTGGAACGCTTCACCGAACACTTTTGGGGCCTGCTCCAGTTTTGGAGAAAGACCGAGCGCGACCGGTCCGGGGCAACGATGTCATGAACGCACACAAGCAGCGTTGGGTCATCATAGCGCTGTCCCTGGCGGTGGTCGGCTCGTCGGGCGCGGCGGATGGATGGATCGAGATCGACTACGGATCGATTCTCGACCGGCGGCAGTTGAGCCACTCCGGTGAGCCGGTTGGGGTGCTGCTTGACCGGCTCGCGGGTCGGCCGGTTCCTGAGGTAGATCAGCGTCCCGCGGATCGCGTGACCCACGGCTTGCTGGGCCCGCTGGTCGAGCCCTACGGCTTCGTGATCTCCGACGCCCTCGATTCGCTCCGCAAGGCTTCCGACGATGCCGTCTTCGTCGAAGTCGGATCGCTCTGGCTCGCTGGGGGGATCGAGCCGGCCTGGGTCGAGTTGCTGCGCTCGCGCCACATGATCGTCGAAAGCGATGGGGAGGGGAGGCTCAGGCTGATCCTGCCGTGGACCGGCACGAATCTGGCGGAGGGCTCGTCTGAGCCGGCAGCACAGGAGGCGTTCGATGCGGCTTGGCCGGTCCTGAGGCACCTCTTCGCGGCCGAGCGAAGGCGACTGGAGCAGTCGGGGCAGACGGATCCGACGCTCGCGATCGTCGCGCATGCCTATACCCACGAACCCGCACGCTCGTCGTTTCGGGTCGGATCGAAAGGGGTACAGAAAGCGATCCGCATGACCGGCCCCGCTGGGCGACGGCCGCCGCTCGACCTCCGAGCGATCGAGCGCTTCCTGGCTTCGGGGATGCAACTGGAAGGCGCGCGTCTGGAATCCGACGGACAGCTTCGCTGGTTCGGTTCGCAGACCGATCACGTACCCACACTTGCGGGAAAGCCCATCGGCGTCGCCGACATCGCGGTCGCCTACCGCGCAGTCTTCCACGGCGGCCAGGCGGAACCCTACATGAGCTTGGATCGTGCGTATGCGCCGCAAGCGGCCAGCGTCAACT
>JANNRU010000406.1:0-9032 GCA_031401755.1 Acidobacteriota bacterium
GCGACCTCCCGGACCGCGCCAGGCTGACCGTGCCCGCCGCGATCGAGAGCTGCGCGCCCGAGGGTTCAGGAATCGAGGCGTTGCGGGCGTTGATGCGCGAGCGGCTCGCCGGGGCGGCCACGGCCGAGGATCCGATCCTGACCCACACGCGCCACGCGCAAAAGATCGACGGCGCCCGGGAGGCCCTGTCGCGCGCGGCGGTGGCGGCGCGGTCCGGGTTCTCCGAGGAGCTGGTTCTGGAGGATTTGCGCCTGGCGCTGGCGGAGCTGGGAGAGATCACGGGAGAATTCACGACCGACGAGCTATATGAAACGATCTTTGCGACATTCTGTATCGGAAAGTGACGATGGAACCATCAGCCGGAAAATTTGATGTCGTGGTCGTCGGCGCGGGGCACGCGGGCTGCGAAGCCGCGCTCGCCGCGGCGCGCATGGGGCAAGAAACGGCACTCGTCACCTTCCGTCGCGACGCGATCGCTCGCATGTCTTGCAACCCGGCGATCGGCGGCTTGGCCAAGGGCCACCTGGTCCGCGAGATCGACGCGCTGGGGGGCGCGATGGGGCGCCTGGCCGATGCCTGCGGGATCCAGTTCCGCTTGCTCAATCGCAGCCGCGGACCAGCCGTGCGCGGACCGCGCGCGCGCAACAGGACAAGGACCGTTACTCGCTGGCGATGCAGGCCGAGATCGCAGGCCAGTCCCGACTGACGCTCGTCGAGGGCGAGGTCAGCGGACTCGTGCTCGAAGGCGGCGCGATCGCGGGGGTGACCCTCGACGATCGCCGGACGCTCGCCACGCGCGCGGTCGTGGTCACGACGGGCACGTTTCTGGCCGGTGTGTTGCACGTCGGCGAGGATCGTCGGCCGGGAGGTCGCGTCGGCGAAGCACCGGCGCAGGCGCTGTCGGGTGGTCTGGCGGCGTTCGGCTTGCGCATGGGGCGCTTCAAGACCGGAACGCCGCCGCGGCTGGCCCGTGCGAGCGTCGATCTATCGCGCTTCGAAGAACAGCCCGGGGACGCGGAGCCCGTTTTCTTTTCGGAGACGACCGCGGCGACCGAGTTGCCACAGGTGTCCTGCCATCTGGCCACGACAAATTCGCGCGTGCACCGGTTGATCCAGGAGAACCGCGAACGCTCGCCGATGTTCAACGGCGCGATCAGCGCCCGCGGACCGCGTTACTGCCCGTCGATCGAGGACAAGGTCTTCCGCTTTGCCGATCGCGAACAGCACACGCTTTACCTCGAGCCCGAAGGTCTCGCCAGCGACCTGATCTACGTCAACGGGCTGTCGACTTCTTTGCCGCCGGAAATCCAGCTCGAGCTGCTGCACGCGATCGACGGGCTCGAAGAATGCATGATGGTCCGGCCCGGATACGCGGTGGAATACGACTACGTCGATCCGCTCGAACTAACGCCGACCTTGGAAACGCGGCGCGTTCGCGGACTGTGGCTGGCGGGGCAGATCAACGGCACGACGGGCTACGAAGAAGCCGCCGCACTCGGGCTCGTCGCCGGAATCAACGCGGCGCTGGCGGTTCAGGGCGCTCCGCCGCTCGTGCTCGGGCGCGAGGAGGCCTACATCGGCGTGCTCGTCGATGACCTGACCACGCGCGGGACGAGTGAGCCCTACCGGATGTTCACCTCGCGCGCGGAGTATCGGTTGTTGCTCGGTGTGGACAGCGCCTCCCGGCGACTGGCCCCGCACGGGCTACGCATCGGCCTGCTCGGTGCGCGGCGCGCCACCGACGCTGGCGCGCGCTGGGAGCGGATCGAGTCCGCGCGCGCCGAGCTTGAAGCCGAGCGCTGGCTTCCCGCAGCGGCCCGCGCGCGCTTGACTGAGGTCGGGGTCACGCTCGACATGCCGGCATCGACCGCCGATCTGCTGCGGCGTCCGGAGACCGACGTCGAACGCTTGGCGCCGCTGAGCGCCGCACTGAAACGGCTGGACCCGCGCGACCGGCGCATCGTGGTCGAAGAGTTGCGTTACGCCGGTTACGTCGATCGTCAACGCCGCGAAGCCGATCGCGTCCGGCGCGCGGGCGCACGGCGCATTCCGACATGCATCACCTACCGCGAGCTGTCGGGCCTGTCGAACGAGCTGATGGAAAAGCTCGATCGCGTCCGGCCGGAAACAATTGGCCGCGCATCACGCATCGACGGGATGACACCCGCCGCGCTGTCGTTGCTGGCGGCCCACCTCGAACGCCGGGTCCGCGAAGTCGCACCGTGATCCTGCCCGCCGATTTCGAGGCCCGCATCGCGGCCCGCGCGGCGGCGGCCGGCGTCGGGTTGGCGCCGGACGGGGCGCAACTACTGGCCGAACATGCGCGGGCGGTCGCGCGCGAAAGCGCGGAACTGCACCTGACCGCGATCGAAGATCCGGACGAGTTCCTTGAGCGCCATCTGGGGGAGGCGTTCGAGGGCGCGGCAATGATCGCTTCGGAAGCCGAGGGGACGCTGCTCGATCTGGGCAGCGGGCAGGGATACCCAGCGCTTCCGATCGCGATCGCACGGCCGCGACTCGTCGTGCTGCTGGCTGAGGTTTCGTCGCGCAAGGCGCGCTTCCTGCGGCAGACGCTGCACGATTTCGGCACGACCCGCATCGAAGTCCTCGAAGCGCAGGTTCAAAGGCCGGCGGACCTGGTCGACTTGCCGCCGCTCCGGTGGATCACCAGTCGCGCAATGGGCGGTTGGGCCAAGATCCTCCCGCGACTGGTTTCCTGTCTTGCTGAGGACGGCGAAATGCTGATCTGGGCCGGTGCGGATGTCGAAAAGGTCGCCCAGCGCGTGGTCTGGCGGCGCTTGGCACTCGTCGATCGGCGGCCGCTGCCGGGTCGCGAGCAGTCCTGGGTCTGGCGCTTTCGGCGCGCCTGACCGCTCGACCGACTCAGCGCGGCGCGGGGGTTTCGAGCAGGGCGCGGGTCGGTATTTCGAGTCGGGTCAATCCGGCGTCGATACCGAAGGCGATCGCGGCGTCGGGCGAAGCCCCTTTAATCCAACCGCGCTGCAGGGCGAGCAACGCACCGGCGCGATTTCCGCTGGCGCAGTGCACGAGCACCGGGCCCTTCTCGCGAGCGGCGTCGAGCGCGACGTCGAAGCGGCCGACGTTCGCGCGGGTCAGATCATCGGCTCCACCGATCGGGATGTGGACGTAGGTCAGGCCGAGTTCTTTCGCCAGATTGGCCTCCCACTCGTAGCCCGGCTCGTCGTTGCCGCGAAGATTGATGATCGTCCGCACGCCCGCGCGAGCGGCTTCGCGGAGCTGTTCCGGCGTGGGCTGGCCACCGGTCAGGAGTCCGGGTTCGGGCGTTCGTGTCCCGTCGATCGAGATCGACGTGGCCGACGTCGCGTTGCCGACCGGCAACGCGGGTTCGTCCGCGTGCAGGGTTCCGAACGGGATCAGAGCGAGACTGAAGGTCAAGACGATTCGAGCGTCGAGTTTCACGGTTGCTCCCGGGTTTGTTCGAGTAGGACCACGCCGGCCTGATCGGCTGCCACGTAGGCCGTGCTGGGGGGGGTGGTCATGTCGGAAGGCAGTGTAACCAAGAAACCGCACCGCCGGAAACCTACCGCCCGCAACAGCGGTCAACGAAGGCGGCGCGCCGTGATCTCTCGCCCCAAGCTCGCGGCGCGCCTCGACCCGATCGTCAGTCCCCGTCTTCGTCGTCGTCGGAGGAAGCGGAGGTCGCGAGGCGAACCGTGATCCGCGCGACCGGGTTGCGCCAGTCGTAGGTCTTCGGTCCGAGGATCTCGCCGCCGCCTTTGGAGCCGCGGCCCAATTCGTGGAACCCGTTGCTGACGTGGACGAAGCCCTCGTCTTGCGGGGACCGCGCCGAGCTGCCTTCACCGCCGCACCGCGGCCCGGGGATGTGGGCGCAGTTCTGGTCGTTGGGTTCCGTTCCGGAATCGTAGGCCAACGCGAAGGCCGTCTGAGTCTCCGCACCACGTGGCAGCATGAGCGAACGCAAGCCGACGAACGTGTCGTTGGTCGGGATCAGCATTCCCGCAACGCTGATCCGGTCGACAGCGCCGCCGGCCCGCACGCGGATCGTGGTGGTCTCTCCCGGGCCCAGCAGCGCACCGTTGGTCGCCGTGTCGCGGACCTGCGGCAGCGTGCGCACGAACGATTCCAGCGGCCCGATCGATCCGGCTTCGGCGAGGATCTCAAGCTCCGCCGAAGCCGGAACGCCGAGATCGAATAGCTGGACGCCCCCGCGGTGGGACACGACGAGGATCGGGGTAAAGGTCTGTCCCAGGGTCAGGTTCGTGATCCGAACCTCGTAGTTTGCCGCCCTCGCGGACGCACTCGCCAACACGAGAGCGAAAATCGACCCGAGTAACAACGCACGTCGGAACATCACTTGAACTCCTGGCCGCCCGCTATCGAGCGCCTGAACCGGCAGCGGGCGGCGCACGGACGCTCCGTTCGCCAGGCCCCGCGGGCCGAACCGTCATCCCCCTGTGAAACACCCGAGCGGCGAAGTTCATTCCCGGCATGCGAAAATCTCGGCCGATGAACAGCGATCCCGCTCGGCGCGCCCGCTTCGAGGCCATGGCGCTCCCGCTCGCCGAGGCGCTGTATCGCCTCGCGCGCAGCTTGGCTTCGCAAGTCGACGAGGCGGAAGACCTCGTGCAGGAGACCTATCTACGCGCCTACCGGACGTTCGACAACTTCGTCGCGGGAACGAACGGCAGAGCTTGGTTGTTCACTATCTTGTACTCGATCGCGCGGAACCGGCACCGACAGGATCGCCGTCGCCCGCCCGTGGACTCGATGACGGACCTCGAAGCCACGGACGCGACCGTGCCGGCGATCGACTGGGGCTCTGCCGAGCGCCTGTTGCGAGAGCTTGACAACACACGGGCGGACCCGGCCGTCCGGAAGGCGGTGGCGGAAATGCCGCATGAGTGGCGGATGATCCTCGGCCTGGTCGTGATCGAGGAGATGTCCTACGACGAGGTGGCCAAGATCGTCGAGTGCCCCGTGGGTACGGTCGCCTCGCGGCTGTCGCGCGCCCGGCGCCATCTAACGCGCGCGCTGATTGACAGGGAGGGTTTGCGATGAACCCGCAAGCGCGCGCCCTCTCCGAACGACTGCAAGCCTACCTCGACGGCCGGCTATCGGATGCGCAGCGTGTGGCGCTCGAGCGCGAGCTGGCCGAGAACGCTGCCGCCCGGTCGGAACTCGACGCGCTGCGACGTGTATCGGAAGCCGCGCGTCGAGCGCTGGCCGAGCCCGTGCCGGAGGGGCTGCTCGACCGAATTCGTGGAACGCTCGATGTTGAAGATCGCGAAAGCGACGAGTCGCGGGTCGACACAACGAGCGGTGGCGTGAGTCGACGCTTTTGGCTTGTCGCGGCGGCGGCGGTCCTTGGGCTCGCGTTGTTGACTTTCGTCCTGCGCCCCAGCCCGGAGCCGCTACCGTCGGCCGTCGCGCAGACGATGCTCGACTATGAGCGAGGTCGGTTCGCCCTCGAACTTGTCACCGCGGACGTGGCCGAGCTCGAGCGGTTCTTCGGCCGGCGTGGGATTCGATTTTCGACCCGGGTGCTTGACTTAAGGATGATGCAGTTCGAACTCGTCGGGGGAACGGTGCACGAACTTGCGGGACGGCCGACGGTCGCGTTCGCCTACTCCGGGCCCGCGGGCCTCCAGGTGTTGTGCCAGATGTATGAGGGCTCGCTCGACGAGTTACCGCCGACGGCGGACATTCGGTCGCACGGCGGCATCGAGTTCCGCGTCTTCGAGGTCGGCCGGGTCAAGCTGGCGTTTTGGCGCGAGGGGGATTTGATTTGCGTGCTGGCTTCGACGGGGGATCTGGAGGGACTGGTGGGGTTGGCGTTCGCGAAGGCGATGAAGGTCTAGGTTTCAGGTTGGGTTCGTTAACCTCCGCGAAACCCGTCCGCTCAGTCCAACACACGCCAGCCCTTCATCGTGCTCGACCCGTAGAGATTGGGCGTCTGCGCGTACTGCCGGGACGGCAGCGCCGTGCGAATCGCCGCGTACCACTGCCGATACGTCGCCTTGGCCGGCAACCCCGCGAGCGCTTTCAGTGCCACGAACGTGAACGCGCCGTTCGGGCGGCCGTTGAAGTAGGCGTCGAAGCTGTATTCGGTGTCCTGGCAGCCGGCCATCAAGAGCGCCGCGTAGCGCCCGGGAGGGCTCGACGAACGGCGCGCACGACGCGTGCCGAGACGGGCCAGGGCTTTACCCTTCTGGAACGCCGCCGGCGGAAGGAACCGAACCGTTCGTTGGGGTGGATGCGCTCCGCGCGCGGTCGGCGGCGTGCGAATCGGCGCGAACCTCGCAACACTACCGGAGTGACACGAGTCCGAGATCATCAGCAGTCGAACGCCGGCCTTGCGCAGCGAGAAAAGGTCGAACAGCTCGTCGTCGGTGATCTCGCCTTTGGTGTACACGTCGTAGGGGCACAGACACTCGTCGGTCCCGTCGGGTTCATCGCCGTCGTCGTCGGGCACGAACGAACCGTGCCCCGAGTACTGAACGACCACGCGATCGCCGGACTTCGCGCTCGTGACCAGATCCCGGATCTCGCTGCGCATCGTCTTGCCGGTGGCTTTTCGGTCGAGTAGATTCGCGACCGAGTAGCCGCGTTTGGCGAGTGCTGCGGCCCAGTCAGTGGCGTCGTTGACGCAGCCCTCGAGATCGCTGTCGGTGCCGGGGTAGTTGTTGATGCCGATGCAGAGGGCAAGTTTGTCCATGCGATCTCCCTTTCGAGTGTTTTCTTTCCGGGCACCACGAGCACCCGCGCTCACCTGGGACCGAAGGCCGTCTCCCACCGCTTCTGCGGATTGTCGAAGCGGACCTGCGCCGGATCGAACCGCTCGGGGTCGTACACGCCGCCGACCCAGGCCGACATCTCGTCGTGCTGCTCCTGCTCCGGGTCGGCGAGGATCTCAAGGAGCCTCTCGTAACCAGGCACACCTCCGCAATCTTCGGGCGGGCAGGCCCGCGCGCCCGCCGTGCAGCGCGGGTACTTGACCTTCGGCTCGCGGGGGATCGTCTGCTCGAGCACGATGTCGTGCTCCCAGCCGTCGCCGAAGTCGTACTCGTAGGCGGCGGAATCACCGGGCTCCGAGAAGTAGGCCTCGATCGGGAGATCCCAGCCGGGAAGGAACTCGATGCCGTTTCCGGGGCTGTCGTCGGCAGGTATGCCGATCTGTTCTTCCTCGCCGTGCTCGGGATTCGCAATCCGGAACGCATGGAGGTGGCAGTCTAGCCAACCCATCGCATCCTGGATCGCGACGTGGAGATCCCAGAACGAGTAACTGCTCGGGACCTGGATCCGCCTCCAGATCGGCGGGTGGATGTCGTCCAACTTGATCTTGAACTGGAGGAGCTTGTCGAAGCGTCGGGCCATCGGGTTACACCTGCGCTTTTCGCGGCTCAGCCGAGCGGGTTGGCGTTGAGCGGCTGCGCCGGCTGGTCTCTTGACCGGAGGCGCCTTATCCAGCTTTCCTTCATAGCCCCGCGCCCTATCAAGGCTTGGAGGCCCAATTGTAAATAGCGAGCCCGGCTCTGCCAAGTCAGACCGAGCGTGGGCCGGGGAATCCCGGGATTTCGCCCGGCCGTCGTGTAGAATCCAGGCTCGCACGGCGCGATCCGCACGGGCTCCAAACATGACGGACGAGAAACACACGACGCGCGCTCACGAGCCGGGGACCAGGACGGGAAACGACCGGCCCCTGGCGAGGAAGGTGATCGGCAAGCTGAGGAAGTCGGGCCGGGGCCGGGTCGTCCAGTTCGACGCCGTCGCGGCCGGTCGGGCCAACGCCGAGAAGCTCCAGGAAACAGTCGCCTCCCGGGACGCGCTTGCGGCGTTGCATCCCGCGCACGCCGCCTACGTCTACGCCCAGAATCAGCTCTCGGTGATGGCCGAGCAGTTCACGGCCCTCGAGGAGATGGCACGATTCGTCAAGATCATCTCCGAAGCCGAAGACGAATACATGCCGAGCGGTCCACCGATGAGCCCGCTGACGACCTCGTACTTCACCTGCTGGGCACTCTTCGATGTCTCGGTCGGGCTCGCCAGGGAGACCCTAGCCACGACCGCCATCGCCGTCGGGGCGGCCTGCGGCATGTCCGAGGAGCTACAGCGTTTGATGGGATCGATGCAGCGGTCACGGATGGGAATCTACGTCCACGAGGGCACGGACGGCGACGCGATCGTTCTCCGGGAGCTCGTGACCGACGCCGTTTGCCGCGCCATCAATCCTTCGGGATACCCTGGCCGTGCGGGCGAGCTGTGGTACGTGCGCGTCCTTCCTCCACCGCTGCCCGGCAGCGAACACGTCGTCTTCACGACGCCATACCTGTTGGTGGAACCCGACCTGCGCGAGTGGCAAGCCTATTTCCGCCGGACCTTGCCCGACGCGCCCCACGAAGAGCGAATCTCCCGGTACGAGCAGCACATGAAACAGGGTCCCGCGCGAAACTACTGGACCGAGTTCGTGCACGAGGCCTACGTGAATCACCGCGCCGAGGTCATCTTCCTCGCCGGGTTGCCCGACATCGCGGAAAGCCGCCCGCATTCCCGGTTGAACGATCGAGAACGTCGTCTCGAATAGCGTGCCGAGTGCCACGGCGTGGAGTTTGTCACCAAAGTGCGCGGTCGCCTCGCCGTCGTACAACACCACGTCACCTGTGAAGCGGTTGCCGGCCGCTTGCTTGAGCTTGCGCAGCCCGCGGAATTCCGCCGCGGTGATGGTGGCGGATACCTTGACTTTCACGCCGGCGACGTCGTGTGGGCCAGCGTCGTCCCGCCGCGTTGACGCGGCCCGTGGACCAGCACCACGGGGGTGTCGGACAGCGCCTCTACCAGTCCGCGCCGCCACGCCGGGCCTCGTGACGGTGGAACGCGCCCGGGTTCGGGACACGACGGTCACGACCACATCGATCGCCGACCCGCTTTGAAGCCTCCGATGAGAGCCGTGCAATACTCTTCCGGCAAGTACCTCAACTCAAGCCAGGTTTCTGCAATCGGCCGCTCGTCGCACACCACTAGGCGTCCGCATC
>JANNRU010000407.1:0-7520 GCA_031401755.1 Acidobacteriota bacterium
GGGCGCGGTCGTCCCGCCGTACGGTGCCGCGTACCGCGACCGAAGACTCCAGCGGCAACCGGTCGCAACGCTCGAAGACCTCGGTCGAGACGTCACGCACGGCCGCCACGCACTGGAGCCAGCCCGTGCCGTCGCGCAACACCAGGAACTTGATCTTGCCCTGAGAACGCTTCTGCGAGACCCAGCCGCGAACCAGCACAGTCTCGTCGACGTGCTGGTCGAGCTCTCGGATGTAGACGAAGTCTCGTGTCATATCGTAATCGGACGGATCATCCACCCTCCCCGTCACGTGATTTTTCCGCCTGGGCCACGATCTGGCTCTGGATCTGCGCGGGAACCTCGTCGTAATGATCGAACTCCATCTGGTAGGAGCCTCGATCGGAGGTGATCGACTTCAACGTCGACGCGTAGGTCAGCATCTCGGCCATCGGGACTAGTGCCTTGATCATCTGGTGGGTTCCATGCGGTTCGATACCCTGCGGCTTACCCCTGCGGGCGGACAGGTCGCCCATGATCTCTCCCATGTACTCTTCCGGCGCCGTGATCTCGACGGCCATCAACGGTTCGAGTAAGGTCGGTTTCGCCTGTTGTACGCCTTCTTTGAAGGCCAGCGAACCGGCGATCTTGAACGCCATTTCCGACGAATCGACGTCGTGGTACTTCCCGTCGACGAGCGTGACCCGGAAGTCGACCACGGGAAAGCCGGCGATCACGCCACGCACGGCGGATTCCTGGATGCCCTTGTCCACCGCCGGACGGAAATTGTGGGGGATCGATCCGCCGAAGATTTTGTCTACGAACTCGTATCCGCCGCCGCGCCCGGTCGGCTCCATCTCGATGACGCAGACGCCGAACTGTCCGCGGCCGCCGCTCTGCTTCTTGTGCTTGCCTTCGATCGGCCCGACGCGCTTCTTGATCGTCTCAAGGTACGGAACCTTCGGTTGCTTCAGTATCGCATCGACGCCGAACTTCTTGCGCATCTTCTGGATCGCGACCTCAACGTGGACCTGGCTCGTTCCCGAGACGAGTAGCTCGTGCGTCCGCGGATCACGACCAAATCGCAGCACCGGATCTTCTTCGGTGAGCCGGACGAGCGCGGTGGAGATCTTCTCTTCGTCGCCCTTCGACTTGGGCTCGACGGCGAACGAGATCGACGGGGCCGGAAAGGCGATCGGCGCAAATCGAATGGGATGTGCCGCATCGCAGAGGGTGTCGCTGGTGTGGGTCTCCTTGAGTTTGGCCACGACCCCTATATCTCCGGCGTGCAATTGCTCTACGGCTTCGATGGTTTTTCCCTGCATCACCGATGGCGGGCCGAGGCGCTCCGGCGTCTCGGTGCGCGCATTGACGACGTGGGAGTCCGCCCGCAGGATCCCGCTCATGACCCGGAACAGCGAGAGCCTCCCGGCGTACGGTTCGGCAATCGTCTTGAAGGTGAACAGAGCAATCGGCTCGGAGTCCGCGACCGGGCGAGCGATCGGAGATTCGTCCTTGGGATTCGTTCCATGGACCGGTCCGCGTTCCCCGGGGGCCGGCAGCAGGCCGACGATCAGGTCGAGTAGCGATCGCGGCCCGACGAGCGTCGAGGCCGACGAGCAAACGACCGGGTACAGTCGCCGCAGCCGGATGGCGTTGCGTAGCCCCGCCGTCAGTTGCTCGCCGGTCAGGTCCCCGGACTCGAAATAGGCTTCCATCAACTGGTCGTCGGTCTCGGCGACGGCCTCGACCAGGGCCCCGTGCAGACGGCGAGCCTCGTCGGCCAACTCCGCCGGGATCGGCTCCACCTGCGAGGTGCCGCTGGCGTCAACGGAATAGCGGTGCGCGGTGAGCGTGACCAAGTCGATCACACCGCAGAACCCATGATCACGGCCAATCGGCAGTTGCACAGCCACCGTCTCGCGGCCGAAGCGCGCCTGCAGAGCGCCGAGCACCCGATCGAAGTCGGCGTTTTCGCGGTCGAGTTTGTTGACGACGAAGACGGTCGGGAGGTCGTATTCGCCAGCAAAGCGAAAGGTGCGCGCGGTCAGTACCTGGATCCCGGCGACGGCCTCGACCAGGATCAGCGCGGCGTCGGCAACGGCGACACCGGCTTTGGCATCGGCGACGAATGCCGCGTATCCGGGAGTGTCGAGCAAGTTGATTTTCGTCCCGCCCCATTCGAGGTGGGCCGTCGCGGTCTGCAGCGAGATTTTGCGCTGGATCTCCTCGTCGTCGAAGTCGGTGGTCGCCGTCCCGTCCTCTGTTCGACCGAGGCGCTTGACGGCGCCGGCGACGAACAAGAAGGCAGAAGCGAGCGTCGTCTTGCCGGAGTCCCCATGGCCGACAAGGGCAACGTTACGAATATCGGAAGTGTCGTAGACCTTCATCGACGAACTCCTCCCGGGATTATCTCTCCCGATTCAACGGCGTTGGATCAAGCCGCGAATATAACACAGTGTCCACTCTTCATTAGGTGACCGCGCTCTTCGCGATCGAGCCGCCGGGCGACGACCTTGGCGACCGGTAGCTCGTAATCCTTGTGCCAGTACCGATGGTTCCAGTCGAGACGCGCGGATGTTTTGTCGGCGTTCAGCGTTCCGGACTCCGTGAGCGCGCGAGGTTCGCTGAGCGCACGTCGACCCAACCCTAACTTGAGCGTCGAGCAGTGGAGATCTTGGTCGGCCGGCGCGGTTGCGGTGTGGATGCAGTCGACGACGATCGCCGGGCGATGGCTCTCGATCACGTGAACGAACCAGGATCGCCCAAAAATCGTATTGGTCAGGGGAAGGTCGGTGCCCTCGAGCACCGCGCGTGGACGGACCGGGTCTCCCAGGATCTCTTCCAGCGAAGCGTCTCTTGACTCCCGGCGAACGACGACGTTTCCGTATTCTCCCGGCAGCGCCGTCGGGCCCGCGGCGGAGTCGGCGCGGCCGACGAGTCCCGCGCCGCCGCGCACTAGATCGGTTTTTCCTTGGATCTGCACGCGAGCTCATGCTGGCATACCGCCCGCGGGGGTGCCGTCTTGACCCCTCGGCGGCGCCGCCCTACGTTTGAGCGCGACCGTTCGGCGCGAGCGCCGCCAAGCCCCGGAGTCGTTCATGATCGTTGTCTGCCCTTCGTGTTCCACGCCTTGGCAGCGTCCCGGCGCCTCCGCCGCGACGGCCCGCTGCGGTCACTGCGAGCAGTGCTTCCAGATGCGAGAAGTACGTCGGCCGTACCGGCTCGGGTCGAGCGAGGTGCGCCCCACCGCGTTCGGGGTCGCGCGACTGCCGATCGGGATGGACGACCCCCGGCTGGCCGCACAACTCGCCGAGTCGGCGTCGGAGCGGCCGAGCGGAAAAGACACGGTGTTGACCTATCGGGTGGTTCCGGTGTCGGCCTCCGAAGCATTGGGCGGTGTGGCCAAGTGCGCGGACGACGAACGCACCGTGACCCGGCCGTACTGGGAAACCGACGCTGGCGCCACGGACTCGACCGACGGATCGGGGCTACCTGCCGCCGACGAACTGGCCACGCCCGAGGAGGCCACCGCGATCGCGTCCGCCGCCGAGCCCGTAGTCGCCGCAGGCCCTCGATTTCGAGCCGTTCTACTCCCAACCGTGGCTCCGCTCGCGGTAGGGATGGGACTGGCCTACGCTCTTGCGTCATGGGGCCAGAACGATCCGATGGACTGGACGATCTTGGGTGGCGCGCTCGGCCTCCTCGTGGGTCTGCTGTGTCAGCGCTGGGCGCGCCGTCGAGCCGACTGAGCGCGCCGGTGCTCGCCGCCGCCCCGGTCTGTCCGGGCTGCGCCGATCCTTGGGGCCCGTTGCCGCCGGTCGTCGCGGTCGCGCTACCGGGCTCCCTGCGTCGCTGTTCCCATTGCGGCACTCGCGCCCTCGGTGGATCGTCCGAGCCGCTCGAGAACTGCGAGCACTGCGAGATTCCGGTCCCCAGGGTGGCAGCGCAACCGCAGCCTCGTCGCTGTCCTGAATGTTCGGTGCAACCGAACGACGAAGTTTCGGGGGGGTCCCTCATGGTCGCCATGGGTGCGGAGATTCTGCACGCGCTGACGGCGACGTATTCCCCCGTTGGCTCGGTCGCACTGGATGATTATCTCGACCGGATCGCCCGCGTAATGAGCCGACACACGCCCGGGGCACCGGCCGCGCCGCGGATCGTGACCCTCCGGGGCGACTCGATCCGGACGCTTGCGCTTCCGCCGGACACGATTCTCATCAGCGTCGGACTGCTCGAAGCGCTGGACGACGAGGCCGAGCTTGCGTTCGTCGTCGCTCACGAGCTTGCGCATCTGGCCTCCGAAGACCCCGAGCGTCTGCTGATCCGGCTCGGCCTTCGCACGCTCTCTCGGGGAGCTGAGGCCGCGGGAACGGAGGCTTGGCGGCAGGCGGGGCTCGACCTGACTTGCTTCGGATACGGAAACGCGCGCGAGCGGCACGCGGATGCGATCGCGACCGCGGCGGTGGTCGAGGCCGGTTACGATGCGGACGCGATCCGCCGTTTGTTGAATCGTCTCGAACGCCGCGTCGAGGCCGGCGACGCGCGGGTCGCGGAACTGTTCTTCGCCCACCCGCCGCCACGCGATCGATTGCGGCAGACCGAGCGTACCCTGGCCTCCCTCGTGCGCCGACCCGCCCTACCCAAGGTCAATCGCGAGCCGTTCCGACGTGCTGCCGGTCCGCAGGCACTCGCGAATCTGACCCCGGCGAAGATCGCCATTCCGGCGTCGCCGGAAGTGTCCGCGCGGTTCCGGGGGCGCGTCTGGCGCCGGTCGGCCTGGGTCGTGGGGTTGCTCGCCGCCGTCGTGGCTGTCGTCTGGTTTTTCTGATCGGCCCGGCTCGCCCAGCTCTGACGCGAGGTCGACCGCTACGAACACGCCGCGCTAGGCTGGGTCGGCCGAGCCATGGAACGCGTTGAAGATGAGGAATTGTTCCGAGCGCGACTCGGAGCGCACATGTCGATCCAAGGCGGCTTCGTCCGTGCGATCCAGCGCGCCGAGGCGGTCGACGCGACGGCGCTGCAGATCTTCGTCAAGACCGCGCGGCAATGGTCCGCGCCGCCGATCGATCAGGCGAGCGCGTGCCGATTCCGCGCGGAACTGGAGCGGAGCGGACTTGGCCAGGCAACGGCGGCGCACGCCTCCTACCTGATTAACTTGGCCTCGCCCGACGCGGCGCTCCAAAAAAAGTCCGAAGCAGCGCTAGCGGACGAGCTCGACCGCTGCGAACTGCTGGCAATACCGTATCTGGTTCTGCATCCCGGCGCGCACCTGGGGAGTGGGTTGGACGAAGGGCTCGAACGCGTCGCCCGTGCGATCGACCGCGTGCTCGGAGCGCGACGGGGGGTGAGTCGACGAACCCAGCTGTTGCTCGAGGTCACGGCGGGACAGGGGAGTTGCCTAGGCCGCGGTTTCGAGGAACTCGGGAGGATCTGCCGTAGCTGCGGAGAGTCCGCGCAACTCGGGGTCTGTTTCGACACCTGTCATGCCTTCGCGGCGGGCTACGACTTCCGCGAGGCGCGCGGCTATCGCGCGATGTTCGACGAATTCGACGCTGCGATCGGGTTGCGGCGGCTGCGCGTGATCCACCTCAACGACTCCGTGGGCACACTCGGTCAACGCCTGGATCGGCATGCACACATCGGAGAGGGTCAGATCGGCCTTCCCGCGTTTCGCCGTTTGCTCCGCGACCCTCGACTGGCGCTTCTCCCGATGGTGCTGGAGACACCGAAAGGCGATGATCTAGCGGAGGATCGCCGGAATCTGGAGTTGCTGCGTCGTCTCCTTCCACGGGGGCGTCGATGAGGGTCGACGCGTTTGACTTCGATCTTGACGAGAGTCGAATCGCGCAGGTTCCCGCCGATCCACGCGATGCGTCGAAGTTGTTCGTCCTGCCCCGAATCCGCGGATCGTCGGAGCATCGCGCGTTTTCCGAACTTCCAGAATTGCTCGAGCCGGGAGATCTGCTGGTCGTCAACGACACGCGCGTGATCGCCGCGCGGCTCCGGGCGCGGCGGCCATCGGGAGGCGCGGTCGAGTGCTTGCTGGTCGAGTCGGTTGCCGGCGATGTGGACGGCTGGTGGGCGATGATCCGCTCGACCCGCAAACCGCGCACCGACGAGATCCTGCAATGCGATGGAGGTCTCGCCGTTCGGATCGTCGAACGTGACGGCGAGCGCTGGCGGGTCCGCCTCGAGCCCGGTTCGGGCGCGTGGCGTCAGCTCTTGCCGCGGGTCGGTGCATTGCCGCTCCCACCCTACATCCGCCGTCCCCTGGGCTGTCCGCCGCCGGTCGATGACGCCTCGCGCTACCAGACGGTCTACGCGGCGCGCGACGGCGCAATCGCGGCGCCGACCGCGGGTCTGCATTTCACCGACCGACTCCTCGAACGCCTCGATGCATGCGGCGTCCAACGAACGGCGATCACGCTACACGTCGGCCCGGGTACCTTCGTCCCATTGCGTGGCGAACATCTAGAGGATCACCGCTTGCAGGCCGAGAGTTACGAGGTCTCTCCCGCGGCGGCCGCGGAGATCAGCGCCGCCCGAGCGCGTGGGCGACGTGTCGTGGCCGTCGGCACCACCGTGGTCCGCGCATTGGAGAGCGCATTCGCTGAGTGTGGGGAGATCACGGCCTCGCGGAGCCGCACGAATCTGTTCATTACCCCCGGCCATTCCTTCCGTGTAGTGGACGCGTTGATCACGAACTTCCACCTGCCGCGATCGAGCCTGCTCGTGCTGGTCGCAGCGTTCGCCCGGCGCGAGCGCGTGCTCGACGCCTATCGCGAGGCGATCGCGCGGGGCTATCGTTTCTACTCCTACGGCGACGCCATGTTGATCCGTTCGTGAGCAGCGCGTTCGGATTTCAACTGCTCGCGCAGCACGGTTCGGCCCGGCTCGGTCGGCTGCGTACAGCGCACGGGGAAGTCGCCACGCCGGCCTTCATGCCGGTCGGGACGGCAGGCACCGTGAAGGCGATGACGCCGAGCGAGTTGGTTCGCGCGGGTGTCGGGATGATCCTCGGCAACACCTACCATCTCTATTTGCGCCCTGGTCCCGAGTCCGTACGGGATCTGGGGGGACTGCATCGCTTCATGAACTGGTCGCGTCCGATCCTGACCGATTCCGGCGGTTTCCAGATTTTGTCCCTCGCCGCGCTCCGCCGCGTCGACGACGAGGGCGTGAGCTTTCGGTCGCACATCGACGGTTCGACCCATCGACTGACGCCCGAGAGCAGCATGCGGATCCAGGCCGCTTTGGGGTCGGACGTCGCGATGGTGCTCGACGAGTGTCTCGCGCATCCTGCGACACCCGACCAGGCTCGTCACTCGATGGAGCGCACGATTCGTTGGGCGCGCCGCGCGCGAGAGCGCATGCTCGCGCTTCGGGAATCGCCCGCCTTCCCTGGCGTCGTCGTCAGCAACCCCGGACAGGCGCAGTTCGGGATTGTGCAGGGCAGCGTGTTCGCGGACCTCCGGCGAGAGAGTGCGGAGGCGACCACGGCGATCGGATTCGAGGCGTATGCGATCGGCGGGCTGAGCGTG
>JANNRU010000408.1:0-5683 GCA_031401755.1 Acidobacteriota bacterium
GCCCCGACGACAGCGATCGCCACGCGCCGCCCGCGAACGGCGACAGCGGCGGGGGCGAAGGCGAGACCGGCCAGGGTCACCAGGAGGGGCAGCGCCGGGACGTAGAATCGGTGCACCCGTAGCCCGTCGTCCCCGACACTGATGATGTAAGTCCACTGCGCGATCACAGCCCCGGCGAACAGGATCACCGTGGATCGCAAACCTGAAACCCAACCGACCCAGGCTCCGATCGTCGCGGCAGCGATCCACAGTGCGTGAACAGGGTCCGAGGCAAACAGTGAGAAGCCGTGCCACCCTTGGCGCAACATCTCCAGCCCCCCTCCGGTCTTGACGTAGTAGGTGTTGGGCAAGAGGTCGCTGTAGTAGAGCCAGCGCCAAGCAATGTGAAGCGCCGGGGCCAAACCGCCGACGACGTATGCGCTCAGCCGCGACCGGCGCGCCACGCTCGGGGTCAGCGCTGTCCACACCCCGCCGAGGAGCCAAAAGGCGAGTCCCTCCGGACGCGTCAATGCGGCTGCGGCAAGCCAGGCACTCGCCGGCAGAACACCGCGTGCCGACGAATCCCGTGCGGCCGCGAGTGAGGTCAGGCCGGCAAAGAGAAGCATCGCGTGAAAGTTGGTCTCCAGCCCCGCCGTGGCCCAGATTTGAAACACAACGCTCGCCCCAAGGGCGAGCGTTGTGAGACCGGCAGCCATTTCTGCGACCCCGGTCCGGCGCAGCGACCGTCGCACGAGGAAAAGCAGGACAGTCGAAGCGAAGAGTCCCAGACCCTTTGCGATTCGGATCGGATCGAGTCCGCAAACGACGGCCAGACCGCTGCAGGCGAGCCAGATCGGACTCGAGTAGCCCTCGACCCGTTCCCCGACGTTGAAAACCGCGCCGTTGCCCGCCGCAACTTGGTCGGCGTAACGGAAAACGATAAACGCGTCGTCGACGGTGCGGGGCCAGAAGAGCCAGGCGCCGCGTAGCAGTAGGCCGACGCCGAGAGCGGAAAGCGCGAGGCCGGCGATGCTCCCAGCGCGGCCCGCGCCGAGCAACTGGGCGATTCTCTCGCGAAGCGAGTTCAGAAAAGCCGATCGCGGTGCACGACGGCGTGTGGGGAGAGGTTGAGGTGGGTGGTGACGATCGCGCGCGGTGCTTCCGGTCGGCGGCCCTCGCTGAGTGAGCGAAACTCGAGCGCGGTGACCAGCGCCAGGCCGCGAATGTGGTTGTTCTTGGCCCCAAACAACTCGGCGACTTCGTCGACCATGCGGCGGGCGGTTTGGGTCAGGGCGCCGACCTCCGCCAGCGAGTGTCGGTCAACGTAGCGGGCGTCGCGGCCAGCAATCGGGGCGAACCACCGCACCGAATTTCGATCGCTAATTTGAGAGTATCCGCCGCGGGCAGTGAACCGCAATACGAGTCCGATCGTCGATTGAGGGGCAGTTGGTTGATCGACCGCGCACCCTCCGACGTCTTGCGGATCCGCGTGCCAATAGAGAGTGTTGTCGATCTCCACGAGGTCGACCCATCGCGTGATCCAGGCCACGCGATCGAAGCCGCCGGATGGCCTCGCGGGATAGACGATCCGGCTCCAGTCCGGGTAGTCCCACCCGGCGACGCCGATTCGGATGCGTCGAGAATCGTGGGCCGCTAGCACGCCTGCATTCTGGCATGGCCACGCGGAGCCGCCTATGCTGCACGGCCACAACGGAGACCCGAGATGGCCGTACGGCGCAACAAGCGGATCCAAGCCCCAAAGCGAGCGACCAAGCGCACCGACAAGCCAGCGCACGAGGCGCTGGATGCGATCTTTCGCCCGCGAAGTGTGGCGGTCATCGGTGCTTCGCGGCGGCCGCAGGCGATCGGACACGAAATCCTGCGGAATCTGGTCGGATTCGATTTTCAAGGAGCGGTTTTTCCGGTCAATCCGGAGACCGGCGCGGTGCGATCGATGCGAGCCTACCAGTCGCTCGATGAGATTCCAGACCCCATCGATCTGGCGGTGATCGTCGTTCCGCGCGCAGCGGTTCTGGATGTCGTCGAGGCCTGCGGACGACGCGGCGTACGCGGACTCGTCGTGATCACCGCCGGATTTCGCGAGATCGGGGGCGACGGCGTGACGGAGGAATACAAGCTCGGCGAGGCGGTTCGACGTCACGGCATGCGCATGGTGGGCCCGAACTGCATGGGAGTCGTCAACACCGAGCCATCGATTCGACTCAACGCGACCTTCGCCGCGGCAGTCCCGGAACGAGGCAACGTCGGCTTCGTCTCCCAGTCGGGAGCGCTGGGAGAGGCGATCCTTGCCGATGCTTCTTCGAACGGTATCGGTGTGGCCATGTTCGCGTCGATGGGGAACAAGACCGACGTCTCAGGCAACGATTTGCTCGAGTACTGGGAGAACAACGACGACGTCCAGGCAATATTGATGTATCTCGAGTCGTTCGGGAACCCGAAGCGCTTCATGCGGATCGCCCGCCGGGTCACACGCAAAAAGCCTGTGATCACGGTGAAGGCCGGCCGCACCGCGGCCGGAGCGCGCGCGGCGTCCTCGCACACCGGTTCAATCGTCGGCCTGGACATCGCGGTCGATTCGTTGCTTGAGCAGTGCGGCGTGCTGCGGGTCTCGACGATGGCGGAAATGTTTGTCCAGGCGTCGGCACTGGCGAATCAACCTGTTCCGGCCGGCGATCGAATCGCGGTCGTGACCAATGCCGGAGGCCCCGGAATACTGTGTACGGACGCTTGCGTCGAGCGCGGTGTGCCGCTCGCCGAGTTGAGCCCGCGGACCAAGAAGGCGCTGGCGCGGATCCTCCCGCCGGAAGCGTCGACTGCGAATCCCGTCGACATGATCGCCTCGGCCGACGCCCCCCGTTATCGGGCGACGCTCGACGTGGTGCTGCGAGATCCGGGTGTCGACGGGGTCATCGCCATCTTCGTTTCGCCGGTCATGATCGATGCTTTCGAGGTCGCCCGCGCGATCGCGGATGCGTCGGGCCGCGGGAAGCCGGTGCTGTCGGTGTTCATGGGCAAAGAACGCTCGGCCGAGGGTCTGGCCGAGTTACGGCGTCGGCGCGTTCCCGTTTATCGCTTTCCGGAGGAAGCCGCTTCCGGGATTTCGGCCCTCTGCCGATACCGCAGCCTGCGCGACGCCCCAGCCGGGCGAGCGGTGAGCTTCAGAGTCGATCGCCGGGCCGCCAGGGCGGCGATCGCGGCCGCGCGCGCCCAGCAACGGTCAGTTCTGTCGGCGTCGGAAACCGACAAGCTCTTCCGAGCCTACGGCTTTCCGATGGTGCCATCACGATGCGTCGAATCCCTGTCCGAGGCGATAGCCGCGGCGCAGGAGATCGGCTATCCGGTCGTGCTCAAGGTGGCCTCGAATCGGATCTTGCACAAGAGCGACGTCGGTGGCGTGAAGGTCGACCTGCGTAACGCGGACGAGGTCGGCGTGGCTTACCGGGAGCTGACCTCGCGTCTGAAGCGGCGCGATCCCGATCTGGCAGTGACGATCCAGGGGTTCGTGTCCAGTGGCCACGAGGTGATCCTGGGCATGACCCGCGACGCGCAGTTCGGGCCGATCCTGATGTTCGGACTTGGAGGCGTGTTCACCGAGGTCCTGCGCGACGTCGCGGTCCGCGTCCACCCGTTGACCGATCTGGACGCGTCGGCGATGATCGAGTCGGTGCGCGGTTACGCACTTCTGGCCGGCGCGCGCGGCGAGCCGTCGGTCGACATCGGATTTCTTCGGGAGATGTTGCTGCGGTTGTCGCAGTTGGTCGGGGACTTCGAGGAGGAGCTCGCCGAGCTCGATCTGAACCCGCTGATCGTCACCGAGCGCCGCGAGCAGTCGTTCCTGGTCGACGGCCGCGTCTTACTGCGCGTCAATTGAACCGACGATCGGGGAGGATCGCCGCCGCGGATAGATCCCGGGGCAGGGCGTCAGAAGCCGAAGCCGAGCGTGAATCCGAAACCCGGTCTGCCGCGAGCGATGGGGATGCTCACGAGTTGCCCGTCGCAGTAGGCATGCGGCCGCGAGACCCAGATACCCCGTTCAGAAACGGGAAACGCATAGAGCAGGTGCCGGTGGCGGTGCGTGGGGTCGTAGACGTATCCGTGTCGCCATTCACGGAGCCGACGTGTATCGCTGGCCACGATCACCGTCGGAACCACGAATGACCGAAGCTGCGGCCGACTCGCCGAGCCACGCCAGCCCCAGGCGATCGGGACGGGAATGGGCGGATGCCGTGCGGCGTGGCCGTGGCAATCACAGCGAGCGTGCTTACTGTGCTTGTGATGTCGACCACCGTGAGCGGTCGCGGGCGTGGCGATAAGCGCCGCCGCGGCGAGAAACGGTACCGCTGGGACCAGCCAGTTCCGCTTCAATCGAGTTGTTCGAATCTCGGCCATGCGATCGCTCCTTCCGGCGGGCCCGATGACGGACAGCGTGACCCGCTCTTGCTTGGGTGGCGGTCAACGCACTCCCCTTTTGCCAGTTTCACGCCAACACCGTCCCGCGCGAGGCGCTTGGAATCGTGAAGGGTTGGCGCGAAACACCCGACGGGAATTGGACGAGCAGTGAAGTGAGTCGTCCACTTTGGGGGACGCGGCCTCACGCGGATCGTCCGATTTGCCCCGCGGCGGGTGGAGTGGTTCACGCTGCTAGACTGCCCAAGTTGGAGGGACGGGCGTGGCACGGGTCGAGCGCTGGCACCACACGACGATTGTGTCGGTACGCCGAGGTGAAAAGGTCGTTGTCGCCGGCGACGGGCAGGTCACGCTCGATCATACGGTGGTCAAGGCCCGGGCCCGGAAAGTTCGCCGTCTGGCCGACGGGTCGGTATTGGCGGGGTTCGCCGGTGGAGCCGCCGATGCGTTTTCGCTGCTGACCCGACTCGAAGAAAAACTTGCCGCCCACCAAGGGCAACTAGAACGAGCCGCGGTCGAACTGGTTCGGGATTGGAGAACCGACCGGGTCCTGCGGCGGCTAGAGGCCATGCTCGTGGTCGCTGACCGGCGGCGGACTTTTCTTCTGTCAGGAACGGGCGATCTGATCGAGCCCGACGATGCGATCCTGGCGATCGGTAGCGGGGGAGTTGCCGCCGCGGCCGCGGCGCGCGCGCTGATCCGACACACGGAGCTCGACGCCCGCACCCTGGCCATCGAGGCATTGCGTATCGCCGCCGAGATCGACGTGTTCACGAACGACGAGATCCTCGTCGAGGAACTTTGACCGTGGTCTTCTACATGCCAGGTCAGATCGACGTGGGAGGGCGTCCCACCGATGAGTTGACGCCACGACAAATCGCCGCCGAGCTCGATCGGCACATCGTTGGCCAGGCTGCGGCCAAACGCGCGGTCGCGATCGCGCTGCGCAACCGAATCCGGCGGCGTCGACTGCCCCCGGAGCTCGCCGAGGAGATTTCGCCGAAGAACATCCTCATGATTGGACCGACTGGAGTCGGAAAGACCGAGATCGCCCGCCGTCTGGCGCGTCTCGCCGGATCGCCGTTCGTCAAAGTCGAGGCGTCGAAGTTCACCGAGGTCGGCTATGTCGGGCGCGACGTCGAGTCGATGGTCCGCGACCTCGTCGAGGCAGCCATGAACCTCGTCCGCGCCGAGAGCGTCCGCGACCTCGAGGCGAGGGCGGCGGCGCGCGTGGACGAGCGCCTGCTGGACGCGCTGCTCCCCGGCTCGAGCGAGG
>JANNRU010000409.1:0-2041 GCA_031401755.1 Acidobacteriota bacterium
GATCGCGTTCACCACTTCGGGAGCCAGCCGCCCAAAGACGAACCTCGTCGCCGCGACCGGCGAGATGCGACTCCAGATGCTCAAGGCACGGTCACTCGCGGTCCGCTCGAACTCGGTCCACACCGTGTGCCTCTTCCGCGACAACGACGCCACCGACCAGGCCGGCCGCGGACGGATGATCGTGTTTCGCTGCGAGTCGCCGGGCGTCGCGGGGTGCGCCGGAATCGCGCTCAACTGCAATGGAACGGCGCTTGCGCCAGCCTGGACGGGTGGAAGCGTCGCGTGCAACACCGCGGACCGCTGGTGCGAGCTCAACGGCGATACGGTGGCGGGGCTGAACCTCGCGGACGTCACTCATACCCGGGACAAGGTGAGCATCCGGGACTTCACCGACTTTGGCGGCGCAACGCTCGGGGTCGACGCCGTCGAGATCGCCTATCTCGGCACCGGTGCGGTGGACAAGATCCGCTCCGATGAGACTTCCGGACGGATCCTGCTGACGAACCGCGACCTCTACGACGGCGCGAATTTCACCCACACCTACTCGGTGGAATATGTCGGCGGCGGCAGCGTGAGGGTTCTGCAATGACGACCCTGCGCGCCAGGCCGCACTCCGCATTCACACTTCTCGAAGTACTGATCGCCCTTTCGATCTTCGCCATCGGGTCACTCGGCGTGCTCGGGATGATGACCACCACCCTCGCGCTCAACCAGAACTCGCGCCAGTCGAGCGAAGCGACTCAGATCGGAATCGCGCAAATGGAGCGCCTTCAGATCCTCCAGGCGCCGATGCCTCTCGGCGACATCTCCTCGTGCGGCACCCGCTGCTGGCTCGAGCCCCAGACCGCGGCTCCCTTCTTTGTCCAGCGCAACACGGCTGAGCGAGCCATCCAACCCGCGATGCTGCTCCGGAACGTAGCCGCAACCACCGCGGGGTCGGCGCTCTGGTATGAGGTCAGCTGGCGGGTCACGACCTCCGGCCCTCGGCAGTTCGCGGAAGTCACCGTCTACTGGCCAAAGAACCGTGATCAGGGCGCGACGGATTGGTCCGGGGCCGGCTTGAACTGCCACGGCGGGAGCGGCCGATGTTATTCGGTCGTCTTCTACTCGTACATCAACTGAGCCAAGGGACATGCGAACACTCCGCGCTTCCAACCACGGCGTCACCCTCATCGAGCTCTTGATCGCAATGTTCATCTCGACGATCGCGGCCGTGGCTCTTTTCGCGCTCTTCATCGGACAGTCGCGAGCGATGCGTCAGTCGACCGAATCGATGGAGATCAACGAGTCCGTGCGCGTCGGACTGGATACGATCTCTCGCGACCTCCGCTCGGTCGGCTTCCTCGTCAACCCGGGAATCTCCGTGCGGATCGAGAACGACTGCGGTGCAGGAGGAGGAACGACTCCCCCGGGCGTGAGCTGGGCCGGGACCTTTTCGCTCGGTGGCGCGACGGCCGTGGACGCGAACGGCGACGTGGCCGGGACCGCTGCCGAGGACGGGTGCCCGAACGGCAGCGATCGACTCGGCGTCTTCTACCGCGCGCGGATGGACTTTCTGACCGAGGCCGGCGCTCCGAACGGGGCAAACCCGCAGGTGGACTGGGCCTGCGGGGGGCCCTTGGGTACGGATTGCTCCATCCCGTTCCTGGTCGCCGGGATCACCGGCACGGGCTGCACCGGCTCCGGCCTGGGCGGCACCTCCGATCCGATCGCCCTGTGCGCGAACGACGACCCCTTCCGTTGTCTCATGGTGGAGATCCAGCCTCAGGGCAACCAGTGCGACTGCACCGTGGCCGGCCTGCGTTGCACCGTGAATTTCAACATGGCAAGTACCGGGAACAAATGAACGGAAACGACTGGGATCCTGTCTGCCCGGTCGCGTCCGGATGCGGCGGCTTGGGCCCACCCGGTTCGGCACAGGCAGGAAAGGTCGGATCCGGCATCGGGAACTGGACATCGCGCACGTATCAGCTCCTCGACCTGGACGCGGACGGTTCCACGGAGCTCGCCGCCTCCGACGACATCAACCTCCTTTGGACCC
>JANNRU010000410.1:0-1542 GCA_031401755.1 Acidobacteriota bacterium
CCACGACTCCCCGCGCGGTGATCGACATCTGCAAGAGGCGGCTACAGGAGTACGACGATGCGTGAATCGAAGAAAAAGCACCTTGGAACAAGAGGATGGAAGGTCGGTTCAGCAGCGGAGTTCCTGGAACTGGCGCCTCAAGAGGAGGCGTACATCGAACTCAAACTCCGGCTGGCCGATGGGCTGCGGAGACGCCGAGCCAGAAACCAACTCACTCAACAAGCGCTGGCGAAGGCGGTGCGTTCGAGTCAATCGCGAGTGGCCAAGATGGAGGCTGGGGATCCCACGGTTTCGCTCGACCTCCTCGTCCGCTCGCTTCTTGCGCTCGGAGCAAGCCGCCGCGACGTGGCCCGGATCATTGCCGGATCCGGCCCTCTTCCGGCCGCCTGACCTAGGCCGCGCGGCGTCGAAAGTAGACGTGCAGTAGAAGCACGATCGGCGCGCAGATTCCGAGAAACCACAACATGGGGTGCAGCTCGATTCCGAATGGCTGCCAATAGACCGCGACAATCGAACCGACGATGGCGACGGGAATCGCGATGGCTCCCGTGATCGCCGCTGCGATCTGCTGCTGAACGAGTTCGCCCTTGATTTGGGCGTCCGTCCAGTGGCCACGCTTGCGACACTCCTGCACTGCCGCATCGAAGTCGGCTACGTTGTCCCAGTTCGGCAGCGTGATGTTGCCTTGCGATGTCATCAGCACGCCGATCCCGACATCGGTGATCGAGGAGTACTCCACGATCCTTGGGGGAAGCAGATAGCGCTCGAGCACGATCGAACGACCGAATCGGATCTTGCGGTAAAAGCGGGGCCAGACTGCCAGGAGTCCCCCGAGGAAAAAGAGGAGCACCAGGTAGACAATGGGATCTCGGGGGGCCCGGGCGACCAGGACCCACAATGTCACCCCCGAGATCAGTGGCAAGGAAAGCAATGACAATCGGAGTCGGAGCGCGTACCTCGGAATGACGACGATTTCGTCGGGGTTCATCATTGCGCGACGTCAGGCGAGCGCGAGTGCGGCGTCATTCGCCCGTGCCTCGCGGTCGTGCAACTCCACGACTTTTCGAAGGTCGCCGTGGACCGAACCGGAGCCGACGGTTTCGACGAAGCGACAGGCCGCGAAGGCGCTCGCGGCTTGCTCGTACTGGGCCACCCACTGCTTGCGGACTTGAAGCTTGTCGGCGTCCACGGGCCAGACGCCGGGACGGGGACGCAGGTGGGCCGCGATCCCGATACGCCACGGTTTGGTGGTGAGCCGCGCGCGAAAACACTGCTGGTTGGCGCACATGCGGACGTAGACCGGGTCGGTTCCGACTGCCGAGAAGAATTTCCGCACCTCCGGATCGGAGGCGTCAAAGGGTTGATGCGTGGCCAACAGGCGCAACCCGCCCGGCGTCCAGCGACCGGCCACGCTTGTTTGCCCCGCCTACGGAGTTCTTCCCGGGGGATTGGGGGGATTTGGGGCAAACGTCTCGGGGTTTGAGTTGACATAACGCCAGTATTATCGGACGCTGGACTGTAGACGCAAAGTGCAAATGTCGG
>JANNRU010000411.1:0-1623 GCA_031401755.1 Acidobacteriota bacterium
ACTCCGTAGGAGCGCGGCCGGTCGCTGGGCGGGCACAGTTCACCGCTCAGGTTGCGGTGGCCCCTTCAAGAATGCTGCGTGTGCGGCTTGGCGCTCAGCACGACCGCGGCTGGGACATCCGCGCCGATCACGCCGGCGACGAGACCGAAATTTGCGGTCAGTCCGTCGTTGAAGCCGTAAATGATGTTGCGCAGGAAGCCGCTGGACTCGGTTCGATGCCACGGCTCGGAGCTGGCGTTGGTGAGCGAGCCGAGCGTTTGCGCGTGCTGCGCCGACTCGCGCGCCAGGATCAGCGCGGCATCCCGGGCGACACCAGGGGAGCTCTCACGGTGCAGTTGGATGTAACCGCGAACCTCCTGGCCCTCTTCCCGCAACAGCAATCCGGTGAGAAAGCCCGGACCAAAGCGCCGCGCGACCCAGGCCATCGTCCGCGCCCGCAGCGACGGCGCCGGTGCGTCGATCTCGATCCCGTGGCTCCGGAAGACGTCGCGCCAGACGTCGACGTGACGGCGTTCGACATCGACCAGGCGCAGGAAGACCTCCTGTCGCGCGGCCTTGGGCTCGCAGTCGGCCAACACCTGGTAGAGGAAGGCCGCGTCCGCCTCGTCGTGCAAATGATGCTTCCAGTCGGCGAGCGTCTGGCCATCGACGGTCATCGGATTCCTCCCGCGCGCGGGCGTCGGCCGATCGTAGCATGGCGAATTTGCAGACTGGACCGGCCTCGTTTACGTTGCCGGGATGATCGCGATTCACGACCTGGGAAAGTCCCACCGCGCGCAGACCCTCTTCCGTCACGGCACGCTCCAATTCCATCGCGGATGTCGGTACGGGATCGTCGGCGCGAACGGCTCGGGTAAGTCGACGTTGCTGCGCATCCTCGCCAGTGACGAGGAGCCCAGTCAGGGCACCGTCTCGATTCCCAAGAACTGCCGGATCGGCGTGCTGCGCCAGGACCACTTCGAGTATGAGAACGATGCGATCCTCGACGTGGTGATGATGGGCCACGCCGAGCTGTGGCAGGCGATGCGGGAAAAAGACGAATTGCTCGAGCGAGCCGACCGGGAGTTCGACGCCGATCGCTACTCCGCGCTCGAAGAGATCATCCTGCGTCACGACGGCTACGCGCTCGAGGCGCGGGCGGCCGAGATCCTCCATGGACTGAATATCCCCGATGAGGTCCAGCGACAGCCGCTTTCCGTTCTCTCCGGCGGTTACAAGTTGCGCGTGCTCCTCGGTCAAACGCTGGCGGCGACTCCCGACGCGCTGTTGCTCGATGAGCCGACGAACCACCTGGACATCCTCTCGATCCGCTGGCTGGAGAAGTTTCTCTGCGAATTCAAGGGCGCGGTTCTCGTGGTCTCGCACGATCACCGCTTCTTGAACAACGTCTCGACGCATATCGTCGACGTGGACTACGAGCGCTTGACGATCTATCGCGGCGACTACGACGCGTTCGATGCCGCCAAGCGCGGCGAGCGCGAGCGCAAGGAGACCCAGATCGAGCAGCGCACGCGTGAGATCGCCGAGCACCGGGCCTCGATCGAGCGCTTCAAGGCCAAGCCGACCAAGGCCCGTCAATCGAAGAGCATGGGCAAGCTGCTCGATCGCATCGTGATCGAAGAG
>JANNRU010000412.1:0-2747 GCA_031401755.1 Acidobacteriota bacterium
CGCAAGACGCTCGAGCGCGCAATCGCGGTTCTCGCAAAGGTCCAGCCCGAGCCGCGGGTCGAGACAGGCATCGCCCTCGGGAACCTCGGCGCCGTCCTGCTGCAGCAAAACGACCCCGCCGCAGCGCGCGTGCACCTCGAGCGGGCGATTCCGATTCTGGAGCGGGGCACGAACGTGGACCATCCGGTCATTGCCGGGGCGCGGTACAACCTCGGCGTCAGTCTCGCGATGACGAACGACCGCGCCGCGGCCGAGGTCCAATTCACGAAGGCGCTCGACGCCTACGAGCGCACGCTCCCACCCGGGCACCCGCAGCGCGCCACGGCGGCGACGAGCCTCGCGCGCCTCCTGCGGCAGATGAACCGTCCGGAGGACGCGGCAAAGGCCGAGGCCCGCGGGGGCAAGGCGAAGTAGCCAAGCAGTGGATTTGTGCGCGCTCCTGCGGACTTGAGTTGATATAGCGTCAGGATGATCGGGCCCTGGGCCGGGGCTCGTACTCAAGTCAAAAACGGAATGGCGGTTTGTTCGGACTCCCGCGCCGGGGCTCCGAGATCAGATTGCGCGGCACCCGTTCTAGGATTGTCAACGTGCAGGACTCGGTGCTGATGACCAAAAGATACAGAGGGCGAAGATGAGTTCGCGAAGTGCAGCGATAGTGGTGCTTGCGATTGTCTCCCTCCCCTGTGTGTCATCAGACTCGATAACTCCCGTTGCCGAATTGGCGAAGGATGAGCCGTGTGAATTGGTAAGGCGTGAGTTGGCGAAAACGCCGTCGCTCGCCGCGGTGTCGTGCTCAGCTATCGATCCCATGAACGTCGACATCCGACACGGTGACTCGGAGCACGGGCATTGCGAACTCGGCGGTAGGAGAGTCGCAGAGCGATCCGTTCGCGAAGCGTGCGGCGCTCCAGGCCGAGGACGACGACCGGGGTGATGACCTGAACCGGCGCGGAGCGTACGGTGCACATCCGAGCGCGCCACGCGGGAGCGTCGTCTGCACGAAGGGCCTACCGCCCCGTCGGGACTACGTCGCCGAAGACTTCACTTGGTCGTTTGTTACGGGGCGAGGGCATTCAGCCGGACCTCACGCGGGTAGAGCCCTAGCACGTGGCCGGTGATCCCGGGTCGCGGGCGCGAGCCGTCCTGCGGAGGGTGACTCGCCCCAAGTCCGTGCGGGTGATTTGGATCTCGGGGCTCGGGGACGGCTTCGACGTGACGCGAGCGTTTCTGGACGCTGGACCCGGGACTGTGCCTGGGTGAGTTCCGGAAACTTGCGTTATCCGGACGATCGGCTTTCTTGGGAAGCTGGTGATCGTTCTCTCCTCGGGTTGCCAGATTGACTTACGGCAAGGACTACGGCATATTCCCGGCATGGATCAGGCCAAGAAAATCACGGTTCACGTCTCCGAGAAGCTCCTCAAGCAGGCCCAAAAATCGACAGGGCAGGGCATCAGCGAGACCATCCGCCGCGGGCTGCAATTGGTCGCAGCGGCGAGTGCCTACAGGGAGCTTCGGCAGCTTCGAGGCAAGGTCTCGATCTCGGTCGACATCGGATGTCTCCGCGAGGATCGGACTTGATCGCGATCGACACGAGTTCATTCATCGCTTTCCTGAGCGGCGGCAAGGGTGGCGACGTCGAAGCGGTCGACCGAGCCTTGGAGCTCGAACAGGCGGTTCTGACTCCCGTCGTCCTGGTAGAAATCCTGAGTGATCCGGAGCTGAATCGTCGAGTGGCTCGCCTGATCAAGAAACTCCCGGTTCTGGAAATCCAGTCTGGATTCTGGGAGCGCGCCGCGGAAACTCGCGCAGCGATCTTGAAACGGCGGCTTCGGGCGCGACTGGCGGACACTCTCATCGCGCAAAGCTGCATCGATCACCGGACTCCGTTGATCACGAGGGACTCCGACTTCCGACACTTCGCCAGTTCCGCGGGTCTCGAACTGGTATAGCGGCGGTTCAAGTCGGGCGGGTAGCCGGTTCGAACGGCGTCAACGCACATGATCCCGAAGCCGGTCTCCGGACGCCGCGCGATCCACTCCTGAAGAGTGCGGCGGTGGACGCTGGAGACGACGACCGGGGTGGCCGCCCGCAACGTCGCCGAGCGCCTCTCGCGATCGAGGGCGCGTCTGATCCATTTATTCCCCAGACGCTTGATCCGAGGTTCTAGAGCGACCAGATCAGGATTCCGTCGACGGGAAGTTCGCGTGCGATGCTTGGAAGCGTCGCGGAGGTCGGCCCCTGCGACAGTCGAGTTGCGAGCGTTGTGAACATACGCAAGCGTCGGCGCCGAGGCGTCGGCGCAAATCGGAGCGCGAGTCGACGCAGACGCTAGGCCGCGTGTCGATGGTCGTAGCGCAGCATCCCGCCGAGTCTTTCGCGGCATCGAACCGGCCCGGAACCCGTTCGTGTCCCGGAACGCTCTTCCAATACAAACCCCTGAATCGAACGATTCGTGCTGTCAATCAAATCGGAGTGCCTCGACCCGATGATCTTCTTCAGCGAGGACCCGCCAACGCGCTCATCGAGTCCGAACCGATTGGAACGGGTTCCGGGCCGGTTCGATGCCGCGAAAGACTCGGCGGGATGCTGCGCTACGACCATCGACACGCGGCCTAGCGTCTGCGTCGCCTCGCGCTCCGATTTGCGCCGACGCCTCGGCGCCGACGCTTGCGTATGTTCACAACGCTCGCAACTCGACTGTCGCAGGGGCCGACCTCCGCGACGCTTCCAAGCATCGCACGCGAACT
>JANNRU010000413.1:0-3460 GCA_031401755.1 Acidobacteriota bacterium
CCGATCCTCGGGGGCAGGAAGCCCTAGTTGGTCAATGGTCTTGAACCTCGAATCGGTGCCGTCTGCGGCCGCACGGAGGTTCCAGTGCGGGCCTATCTCGTGTTGATAGTCAGCCTCCAACCGGATCAGCTCACGATCCGAGCGGGGCGCGGCGAACGAGTCCACGGAATCGATCCCCGCCGCGCTCCCCTGCTCCTGTGTTTTCGTGTAGCTCGCGGTCAGGCCGAACGTATCGAGACGCGACGGGGTCGTCCGCAGATCTAAAACAACACGATGTCGGTGATCGTCGAGATTATCGAAATCGGAGTATCGCTGAACGGACGGCGCGTAACTGAAACCGAACGAGCCGGTCGACCACTCGCGAACGACCGGCAACAGAGCCGAGAAGCGCGTGACGGAGTCAGAAGACTTTGTCGCGCCGACGGCCTCGACGTTGTCGGTCCGCCCTTGCTCCAGGGCCAGTTGGGGATTGAACGTCGTCCGCTGCGCGGCAGCCCCGCTTGGGAAACCGAGCGCTACGACCGCGGTCAGGACGAGGAGTGGACGAGTCATCGGCATGAACCTCAGTGGAAGAGCAGGACGTCGCCGGACCGCAGAAACAAGTTCTCTTGCGCAGGATCTCCCAGGACGAGGCGCTTGTAGTCGACCGAGATCCGACGCTCGGAGTCGCCGTCGACGCGAATCAGCGTGATCTCTTTCTTGGCGAAGTCGGTTAATCCGCCCGCGGCCGCGATCGCCTGCAGGACGCGAGTCGGCCGAAAGAAGCTGACCACGCCCTGCGTCCGAACTTCCCCCAGGAAGTAGACGTTGAAGCTGTTGATCTCTTCGACGATCACGGTGACGTTGGGCTCGCGGACGAAGCCGGAGAGGCCCTCGACGATCTGGCTCCGGATCTCGTTGGGGGTCTTCCCCTCGACCAGGACGTCCTGTACGAACGGCAGCGAGATCTTTCCGTCCGGCCGGACCCGGACGCTCCGCGAGATTTGAGGCTCACCCCAGACGACGATTCCCAACTGGTCGGCGACGCCGACCTGGTAGTCGCGCCCTCCACCTTGGCGGCTTGCCGTCGGCGATTCATCAGCCGCTGTCAGCCCGGCGAACAGGGTGACGACCGCCAATCCGACCCACCCGCGACGGGCTCGAATCCGTGGCCTCGGAGATGTCATGGTTGGATCCTCGGCACCGGTGGAATCTGTTGAATTTTGGGTAGCACGCGAAGGTAGCTGCAAAGTATCGACGGTCCTACGCGGTGTCAAGCGGAATCTCTCGAACGGTTAAGAACGAATCCGGACGTGTCTCTCCGCTGACGAATTTGTAATTATCCCTGATTCTCGGCTCTCCGCGTGCGTGCCACTTGCCGAGGCACTATTTTTGCGGCATTCCTGGTCTCCACGCCGCCCACGGATTCCAGACTGCCGCCGCAACTCGCGGTGCCTTCTCCAACTCTGATGGGTGGCCAGCGAGGTTTCAGCTCGGTGGCGCCGTTTCGTATCGTTCGCCCGCAGGAGCTCGTGATCTACGGCTTCGAGTTCGGACTCGTCGCCGCCGTGGTCTGGGGGCTTGCCACCCTGACTCGTCAGTTCGCACCCGCCGTCGCGGAATCGACCCAGCACGGGTCGGTCGCGCTGATCTGCTTGCTGTTCTGCGGATTGATGCTCTTCGTGCAGCGGGCAGGCTTGTCCGACCGGGGAAGCGCCCGGCGCGAGCTCCTACTTTTCACCGTGCTCTCGGCGCTCCTGGGTACTGTCGTGTTCGTGGCCACGACCGTGATCCGCCCGGGCCGACCGCAGTTCGCGGCGATCCTGGCGCTCGAATGCGCCGTCGCGGTGCCGTTCGTTGTCGCGCTGTGGCGCTGGATCTCGTTGCGCATCGCGTTTCTTCACGCGCGCCCGGAGCGGGTGCTGATCGTCGGCACGGGCGACGCCGCCCAGGGCGCCTGCCGTTGGATCGTCACGGAACACTCGCGACACTACTCCGTGGTCGGGTTCGCCGACGATGACGACCGGAGAGTCGGCACCGTGCTGGCCATGGGGATCCGGATCCAAACGCACTACGAGGCCCTCCCGTCGTTTTGCCCGGAGCGGGTCGATCACGTGCTGGTCGCGATCGAGGAGAAACGCGGCCACATGCCGGTCCAACCGCTGATGGCGCTACGGCTACGAGGCATCGAGGTCGAAGAAGCCACGACGTTTTTCGAGCGCATCTCCGGCAAGATCGCGGTCGAGACGATGTTGCCCTCCTGGCTTATCTTTTCTGAAGGATTCAAGGCGACGCCGCTGCGGGCAGCGATCAAGCGCGTCGTCGACGTGACCTTCTCGACGACTTTGGTACTGCTGACCGCGCCGCTGATGTTGCTCTGCGCCATCGCGATCAAGGTCGACAGCACCGGGCCCGTGTTCTACTCGCAAGAGCGGTTAGGACGGGACGGCAAGCCGTTCCGGCTGCACAAGTTCCGCTCGATGATGCACAGGGCGGAACGCGAGAGCGGACCGATCTGGACGATCGCTAACGATCCGCGCATCACTCGGGTCGGTCGCGTCCTCCGCAAATTACGGATCGACGAGTTGCCCCAGCTCGTCAATTGTCTCCGAGGCGAGATGAGTTTCGTCGGCCCGCGTCCGGAGCGTGAGCATTTCATCCGCCAACTCGAACAACGAATCCCCTATTATGGTTTGCGCATGACCGCTCGCCCCGGCATCACGGGTTGGGCGCAGGTCGAGTACCGTTATGGCGCGACCGAGGCCGACGCCTTCGAAAAGCTCAAATACGACCTCTACTACATCAAGAACAGTAACCTTCTGTTCGATCTGTGGATTGTGCTCAAGACGGTGAAGGTCGTCCTGCTCGGTGAAGGCGCGCGCTGACGTGGGTACCGAGCACATGAGGCGGTTTTCAATCCTCGGTATCGAGGTGGAGATCCTCGGTCCACCGGAGATCATCGAGCCGATCGGGGCCGCCTACCGACGGTTCGCAACACGGACCGTCGGCGCCGACGCGCTGCGCCTGCGCGCCGACCTCGACCGCGGCATGATCGAGACCCCAGAGGAATCGGTCCCCCTCGTCCCGTCCTGGAGCCCGCTCGTCCAGGTCTACCAGCAGTTGCTGTTCCGGTTGATGGACCGCATCGGCACTTGGGCCGTGCTACACGCCGCGGCGCTCGCCGATCGCACGGGCGGCGCCGTGATCCTCGCCGCGCCCTCCGGCCACGGCAAGACCTCGTTGACTCTCGAGCTCGCCCGGCGCGGGCTCGGTTTTCTGAGCGACGACTTCGCACCGCTCGGTCTGGCGACGCGCGAGGTCGCGCCCTATCCCCGCGCCGTCGCGGTCATTCCCCGACCGGACGCACCGATTCCGGAGCCCTTCCGGTCGCTCGCACTCGACCCGAAAACCGTGCGGCTCTTCGAGAAATCGCTGATCGACGTCGGTGACGCGTTGGGCAATTCGACGATCCGGACGGCGC
>JANNRU010000414.1:0-2983 GCA_031401755.1 Acidobacteriota bacterium
CGGCTCGGACCCGTATCCCACAACCTCGCGGCCACCGTGTCCGAACTGGGGTCTGACCCGAAAAACCGGTGACAAGACCGCGCCTTCGAGACCTCTTAGAGTGTGGACCATGAGCAAGCCCCAAACGCGGGACCTGGAACGGACCTGCCTGCGGCGGCTCGCCGAGGGAGATGTGAGCGTTTTGGAGATCCTCTGGGAACTGCACGGAAATCGCTCCTTCCGTCACGCACTTTGGGTGACGGGACGACGCGAGGATGCCGAGGATGTCGTCCAGACGATCTTCGTGCGAATTGCCGGTCTGGGTGCCGCTCTGCTGGGCGTGCGCGATCTGACCTCCTACCTGGGTGCGATGGTCCACCACGAAGCCGTCGCGGTCGCCAAGCGCCGGGTCGTGCAGGAGGGGCACGGGGTTCCGGATCCCGATGCACTGCTTTCGGTCGAATCCAGTCCCGACGACGAAGCGGAGCGTCGCGCGGCCGCGGTCCGCGTCGCCGCACTCCCGGCCGACCAGCGGGAGGTCGTCGTGCTGCACTTGTGGGAGAACCTGACGTTCCGCGAGATCGGCCGAGTGACCGGCGTATCCACGTTTACCGCGGCCAGTCGATTTCGCCTGGCGAAACGGCGCTTGCGTCAGGCGTTTGAGCGGAGAACACGATGACGATTCTCGATCCGCTGCAACGCTTCACCCCGCCGCGAGCGTCGGGAGCGCTGCGCGTGCGGGTGTTGGCGAGCGCGCGTGCCGCGGTCACAACCGCCGCGCCGGTTTCGGTTGCGGACAAGATCTGGTTCTCGCCGCGCTGGCGTCTGGCGTGGGTTGCGGCGCTCACCGCTTGCGCCGTCATCGAGATACTCTCGGTGCGGGCCACTCTGGCCGCGCGCGGCCCTTCCCTGGCTACACGCATCGTGATCCGCGAGGCCGACGCCGCGGCGGCGGAGATCGGTTTTCCCGGGCGCTGCTTGATCGGCGACCGGATCGTGACGAATAGCGGGAACGGGACACGGGGCATCGTGGAGAAATCGCTATGAGCGACTGGCGACAGACCTTTCCCTGGAGTGCCTCCGTCCTGCGCTTCCTGTGGCCGGACGGACCCGCGCGCCGGAAACGCTGGCTCAAGATCGCCACGATCGGCGTCGTGCTGGTCGCCCTTCATGCGGCCCTGACGGCCGTCATGGCGACCCGCACGTCGCGTGTGGCCGAGCGATTTGTCGAGCAGTGGGGTCCACTCGATCCGAGCGCCTACCGCCCGCCCTCGGTGAATGATGAGGACAACCAGGCCCGCGCGGTCCGCGCCGCGGCGGAGATACTGGTGCTGCCCCAGTACGGCGTGGGCACACGACGGATTCACGAAGACTACGCTTCCGGAACCGAGGGGATACTCAGCGCAGCGGATCGTGATTCGATCCGCAAAGTAGCAGCGGATAACGCGATGGTCTTCTCATTGCTCGACCTTGCCGTGGCTCGACCGAATTCAAACTGGGACCTTGATTACAAGCGCGGCGTGGCAATGGACATCCCGCCGCTGCTGAAGATCATTCAGCTGGCAAAGCTGAACGTGGCCACAGGCCGGCTTGCGCTCGAGGACGGACGAGTGGACGAAGCCCTGGCTGCCATCCGCCGCGGCACGGCGCTGGCAGCGTCGCTGAGCGAGGAGCCGGTGCTGATCGTGCAACTAGTGCGACAGGCGGTCGCGCGCCTCGATGCAGGACTGGTTCGACGTATCTTGGCGACTGGCGATCTCACCCCGGAGCAGCGCGGCGTCCTGCGCCACGCATTCGCTGATGCGAATCCGCGGCTTGCGATACAGCGTGCACTGATCGCGGAAACCGCCTCACTCGAAGGCGTGATGCAGGGCCACCTCGACGGTCCCACGGACGCATGGCAGAACCCGCGAGTGCCGAGTCTAGTCGGCATCGGCATCGTCCGCACCCTGGCTCGCCCCTATCTACTCAACGAGGAACGACTGTGGCTCACAATGATGAGCGCGAAGATCGCCGAGCTTGGTAGCGAACGCCATGCGCGGACTCCCGCGCCGTTACGTCCGACACTGCGGTGGTGGAATGTCGTCGTCCGGTTGATCGAGTCTGACCATACAGACCTCGTCGAGCGGGCGGACCTGGCCGAAGCGCGCATTCTTCTCGCGCGCACCGCGATCACGATCGAGGATCATCGCCAAGTAACCGGTCAACCGCCCGGAACGCTTGCCGACCTCGTGCCGCACGGACTCCCGGCGTTGCCGGTCGATCCCCTGACCGGCCGTCCGTTTCGGTACGAGACGAACGGGATGGCTTGGCGCGTTTGGAGCGAAGGCGACCTGTCCGGGATGGACAGCCCGCGCCGAATCGATGCGGTGCTCGACTGGGCGCGTCCATAGACTATCGGCCCGTTTCGTGGCGTCTTCCTGGTACGCTTGACTTGCGTGGTCGGAGGGCGGGCCACGCTGTAGGCTGGGCCGAGCCATGAAGCAAGGAGCGTCGATGGGACCGCGCCGAAAAACGTGAACAGCCTCCCCACGCTGGCGGCCTGCCTGGCGCTCACCGGTTGCGAAGTCGCGTCAGGGCATCGACGGATTCCGGATGCCGCGACGATCGACGCCGCGGCGCAGCAATTGATGCAGCGCGAAGGCGTCGAGGGCATGGCACTAGCGGTGATCGACGACGGAAGAGTCACGCATGTCGCCGCCTACGGTAGGCGAAACGTGGACCGCGACCTTCCGCTGACGATCGACACCGTCATGTACGGTGCGTCGTTGACCAAGAGCGCTTTTGGTTACATGGTGCTGCAACTCGTGGACGACGGACGGCTAGACCTGGATCGTTCCGTGGCCGATCTCCTGCCCCGTCCACTGTTCGAGTACGAAGACTACGTGGATCTCGCAGGCGATGAACGCTGGCGGGCCCTGACTCCGCGGATACTCCTGACCCATACCTCCGGATTTTCCAATCTGCGCTGGCTCGAGTCGGACCAGCGGCTGCGCTTCCATGA
>JANNRU010000415.1:0-15842 GCA_031401755.1 Acidobacteriota bacterium
AGGCTTCGGCGATCGCCCGCTCCAGCACCTTGGCCGCGTGGACGTACTCGCCGCGAATGTAGATGTAGCAAGCGTCGGCCTGCATCGCGAAGCCGCCGAGCATCGTGCCCTCGATGACCAGGTGCGGATCGCGCTCCATCAACAGGCGGTCCTTGAAAGTCCCGGGCTCGGACTCGTCCGCGTTGTTCAGCAAGTAGTGCGGGCGCGTCTTCTCCCTGGGCATGAACGACCACTTGAGGCCGGTGGGAAAGCCGGCGCCACCGCGACCGCGCAACCCGGACTTCTTCACTTCCTCGATCACCTCGGAGGGGCTCATCGAAGTCACGGCCTTGCGCAGTGCCTGGTAACCGCCTGCGGACTCATAGACGCCGATCGTCTCGGAGTGCTCGCGGTCGATGTTCCTGGTGAGAATCTTTTCCATCGTTCCTTGACCCATCCGGCTCTGAGCCCGTTCAGGGAAGCCCGTCGAGCAACCGATCGACCGATTCTGGCGTCAAATTCTCGTGGTAGTCGTCGTTCAACTGGAACATCGGCGCCGTTCCACACGATCCGAGACACTCGACCCGGACGAGCGAGTACTTCCCGTCGGGCGTCGTTTCGCCCGGCTTGATGCCGAGTTTCTTCTCGATGTGCGTCAGTAGCGTGTCGCATCCGCGCAGCATGCACGGTAGAGTCGTGCAGATCTGGATGTGGTGACGGCCCGACGGCCGCTGCTTGTACATCGTGTAGAACGTGACGGCGCCATGGACATGGGACGGGCTGACCAAAAGGCGCTGGGCCACCCAGACTTCGGCCTCCGGCGGGATCCAACCGACCGCCTTTTGAACCTCCCACAACACGGGCAGCAGCGCGCCCCGAGCCTCCGGATAGCGCTCGATGAGCGAGTCGATCTTGCCTTCGAATTTGCTCCCGTACATCTTAGCGATCCACTTCGCCCATCACCGGGTCGAGGCTGGCAATGGCAGCGATGACATCCGCGACCAGCCCCCCCTCGACGAGGTGTGGCAGCGTAGCGAGGTTGTTGAAGCTCGGCGAGCGGATACGCAATCGATACGGCGAACGGCCTCCGGTGGAGACGATGTAGAAGCCCAACTCGCCCTTCGGCACCTCGGTCGAGTGGTAAACCTCGCCGGACGGGCAGTCGAAACCCTCGGTGATCAGCATGAACTGGTGAATCAATTCTTCCATGCCCTGCAAGGTCCGCTTCTTTTCGGGCAGGAAAATCTTCGGGTCGTCGATGTGCCAGGGCCCAACGGGCATCGATCGCAGCACCTGGTCCATGATCCGCACCGACTGGCGCATCTCTTCGATCCGCACGAGGTACCGATCGTAAATGTCGCCTTCGGTCCCGACGGGGATCTCGAATTGGAGCTGATCGTAGAGCAGATAGGGGCGCTTCTTGCGCAGATCGTGCTCCACGCCAGCAGCTCGCAGCGACGGGCCGGTCATGCCCAGCGCGATCGCCGTGCGCCCGTCGATCTTGCAGACACCTTGCGTTCGCTGGAGCCAGATCGTGTTCGTGGTCAACAGCGATTCGTAGTCGTCGATTCGTGCCGGCATGCCGTCGACGAATTCGCGGAGCTTCCCGAGCCACTCCGGCGTCATGTCCCAGGAAACGCCACCGACGCGGGTATAACTCGTGGTTAGACGTGCGCCGCAGAGATCTTCGATCAGGTCGTAGTGCCACTCACGATCGCGGAAGGTGTGAAAAAAGACGGTCGCGGCACCGAGGTCTAGCGCGTGCGTGCCGAGCCACAGCAGATGCGAGCCGACCCGGGCCAGCTCGCAGCACAGGACGCGGATCGCCTCACAGCGCGGCGGCACACGGACGCCGAGCAACTCCTCGACGGCCAGGGCGAAACCGACGTTGGCCGCGAGCGGGCTGAGGTAGTCCATCCGATCCGTGTAGGGGATGAACTGCAGGTAGGTTCGATTCTCGGCGATCTTCTCCATGCCCCGGTGCAGGTACCCCAGGTGCGGGACGCAATCGACGACGCGCTCGCCGTCCAATCGCAGGACGAGCCGGAGGACGCCGTGCGTCGCCGGATGCGACGGTCCCATGTTGATCGTGATGATCTGGGGATCGTCGGGATGGCGCTCGACTACATGGTCCATCGGCTATCCACGGTAAAGAGGAAACTCCCGGCGCAGCGGGAAATCGGTGTAGTCCTCGGGCATCAGAATCCGACGCAGGTCCGGGTGGCCCTCGAAATGGATCCCGAACATGTCGAAGGTTTCGCGCTCGTTCCAGTCGGCCGATTTCCAGAGGCCCGACAGCGTCGGGACGGGTCCGCCGTCGCCGGTGCGCAGCTTCAACCGCAGACGATCGTTCCTGGCGTAGCTGTAGAAGTGGTAGACCATTTCCAACGGCTGAGGGTCGTCGGGCCAGTGGACCGCGGTGACATCGACCAAGTAATCGTAGTCCGCTCCCGGGTCGTCGCGGAGCCAGCAGCAGATCTCGACGAACCGGTCCTGAGCCACCTCGACCCAATGCTGATCGCGCATCGAGCCCGAGCCGATGACTGCAGCGGGGAAGACCTCGCGCAGCCGACCGATCGTCGCCTCACCGTCCGCCACCGCCTACTCCCACTCGAGCGCGCCGCGCTTCCAGAGATAGGCGAAGCCGACGATGAGAGTGCCCAGAAACACCAGCATCTCGACCAGAACGAAGAGCTTCTGGTCCGCAAAATCGCGAAAAGTGACGGCCCACGGGATCAGGAACGCCGCCTCGATATCGAACAAGATGAAGAGCATCGCGACGAGGTAATAGTGGATCGAAAAACGATGGGTCTCGACCCGCTCGAACGGATCCATGCCGCATTCGTACGGCGTCCGATCGACCCCTGACCGAGCCGGGCGACCAAAGAGCCAACTGACGAAAATCAGCGAGGCTGCGATTGTCGTGGCGATGCCAATGAGGAGAACGACCGGAATCAGGCTATCTGCCATGGAACCTCGTGCCCCGGGGTCGCAAAATCCTCGGGCCCGTCTGAACCGGCCGACGACTTTAACACAGCGCCGCCGGAGGTGTCAGCACTCCGTGCCTGGCACCTTTTTGCGTGCCAGGCATCGTTTTTTGGTCAGCCGCCCTTCTGGCGTTTCTGCCACTCGGCGGCCCTGCGCTGCTGTTCTTCAAACTCGCGTCGGGACTCTTCTTCCTCGACCCGTTGCTGGGCTTCGATCGAATCCACTTGCTTGTTGAACTGGGCAATTTCCAGACTCTTCTGGCAGCTCGCAATCGCTGAATCGAGCGAGCGACCGGGCTTGATCCGCTTGGCCTCACCGTAGGCGGCAAGCGCGTCCTCATAGCGCCTCAACATTTGCAGGGCCAGGCCCTTGCTTTCCCAGGCCACTCCGAGGCGCGGCGCACACTGGGTGGCGGCCTCGAGCGCCGCGAGCGCATTGGCCCAGTCTTTTTTGGCCAGAAAGGCTTTGCCGAGATTCGTCTGGGCGTTGCAATTGTCGGGCTGCTTCTGGGTGACGCCTTTCAGCGTCGTCACGGCCCGATCGAACTCCCCCGCGCCCAGGGCGGCGCGGCCCAAGAGATAACTCGCATCGGCCGAGCCCGGCTCCAGCCGGAACAACGCCTCGGCGTTGGCCAAGGCCTCGGAGAAGAACTGCCTCTTGGAGGCGTCGACCGAGGTCTCCGCCCCGAGATTGAGCAACGACTCGCCTAGTAATCGACGCGCTTCCTTGTCGCTCGCGCCTTGCCGAACCGCCTCCCGGAATAGGGGGACCGCCTTGTCGTTGTGGCCCAAGGCGAAATACCCCTTGCCAAGCTGCATCACGAGCCCGGGGTCGGACTGGATACCCCGAGCCTTCTCGAGATCCCCGATCGCGTCGGCCCACTTCGCCAGGATTGCGCGCGAGTAGCCGCGCAGCGAATAGACGATGAACTTTGATTTCCCATCGGAAGCAAGCTTCTCGCCGTTGTTCAAGGTTCCGATGACTTTGCCATATTGCTTTCGGTCGAACTGAAGCTTGGCCAGGGAGGCGTGGTACTCGAAGGTGTCTCCTGCGAGTTCGATCGCGCGGAGATAGTTCTTTTCGGCCTCTGAACTCTGGCCCAGCGCGGCCTGGGACCGGCCGAGCATGTAGTAACCTGCGTCCCAGGTCGGCGACCCGTCGAGCAGCGCCTGGAACAGGCTGGCAGACTCGGTGTAGTGGCCCGACTTGAACGCCGCGATCGCCCGATCGTAGTCCGCTCGGGCTCCTCCGGCGAGGAGCAGCACCGCGAGAACGAACGCCAACTCTCCCGTACGCTTCATCGACTGTTCCTCACCCTTGAAGATTGAATTATCCCGGGAACCCGTTCCGCGCCACCCGTAGCCGAAACCGCGGATTCAATTCAATTCGAAGGTCACGATCACGGTCAAAAAGACGTCCACCGGTTTGCCCTGATAGACCCCCGGCGTGTACCGCCATTTCTTGACCGCCAGGACGGCCGACTGCTCGAAGTTGACGCCCGGGCGGCTACAGGCGAGCACCTCGACATCGCCGACGGTGCCGTCCTTGCGGATCGTCGCCTGGACCGTGACCTGCCCCGACAGTCGAGCAAGGCGCGCCGTCTCCGGAAAAACCGGCTGGTCGTCCGGTCCCACGATGCGCACGGGGTGGGTCACACCGCCGACCCCCGCAGCCATCGGCCCGGCGCTCGGGGGCGGACCGATCCCGTCGGGAATTCCGATCTCGAAGGCCAGATCCGACGGCAACGACTCGGCAACGATTTCGGGCTCGGGCTCGCGGATCGGTTCCGGTTCGTCCGGCGTCGGATCGGGGAGGGGGATCTTTTTCCCGATCGCCTGACGAACTACCTGGCGCTGCTCGAACTTGGGCGGAGGCGGAACGTACTTCCGAACGATGATGACCGGTTTGGTTGGCTCGGGGACGATCGTCTGCTCGACATCAGGAAAGTTGATCACCAGCACGATCGCGTGTAGGACGACCGCGACGACGACTCCGATCGTGAGCAGCCGGTTGTCGCTGCGATGCGCGAGGCTTTCGTAGAGCAGATCCTGAGCGCGCTGGCGCGTTTCCGCATCGAGATTCCCCGGCGGCGCATCGGGGGTCACCTAGGACTCCGCGACCCTGCGATCAAGGCTCGATTGCGCATCGACTCAACGCGCACACTGCGACTCGAAGGGGTTCACGCCGAAAAGCTCGGTGTATTCCCGCACCTCGGACTGAGTCGGGACGGAGAGGTTCTTGACCTCGAAACCGAAAAGTCTCTCCGAGGAACCCAGGACATCGTAGACGTCGATCATCGCTTGATAAGGCGCTGCGGGCTCGGTGTAGAGAATCACCGGTTTGTCCGGCCAGCGCTCGAGCTTGGGCTGCAGGTATGCCGGGATCTCTTCGGGCTGAATTGGCTTGCAGTCGATCATCACGCTCGAGTCGGCACGGACCTTGATGAACACCGCCTCCTCCGAAGCGTCGGAGCGAGCCTCTTCTTTGGGTAGCTTGAACTCCAGGCCCTTCGTCGCCGAAAAGACGGCCGTGACCATGAAGAAAATGATCAACAGAAAAGCGATATCGGCCATCGACGCGGTGGGGATCTCGGGGTCGACTCGACGGCCGGAGACCTTCATCGCCCGGCCTCCGTCCATTGCGCGGTGAGCAGGATCACCTTGACCACGCCGCCCTGTCGGAGTTTGTCGAGCAACTCGTCCACCCGCTCGTAGGGCACGCTTCCGTCGGCCTTGATGATGAACTGGCGTCCCGGATCGTCGTAGATCAGCCGGCTGGCCTCGAGATAGATGTCCTCGGGGCCCGAGACGGTGCGGCTCGCTTCTCTGCCGTCGGAAAACTTGTAGACCAGATCATCCACGTCGGCGGCCTTGCTCAAGACCACGACCGCCGCGCCCTTTTCGGCCTCTTCGCGGTTTTTGGCCATCGGCAACTCCACACGGGTTCGATCGACCTCGACGCCACTGATGACCATGAAGAAAATGATCAAGAGAAAGGCGATGTCGGCCATCGACGCGGTGGGAATGGTCGCGGACTGTCGGGACGACCTACGGACCTTCATCGAATCGCTCGCGTCCTAGAAACCGCTCATGTCGTGGTCGCGCGCCGGGCGCCCGGACCCTGCTCCTCGATCTCGTCCATCGTCTCGAACAGGATGTTGGAAGCGGTTTCCATCTCGCGGGTGTAGGTCGAGACTCGGCTCAGGAAGTAGTTGTAGAACGGCTGGGTGACGAAGGCGACGATCAGCCCGTAGGCGGTCGTGATCAACGCGACGGAGATTCCGGAGGCCACCTTCGCTGGGTTGTTCAGGCCCTGTTCAGCCAGCGTCTCGAACGACAGGATCATGCCGACCACCGTTCCCAGAAAGCCGAGCAGCGGCGCGATGTTGGTCACGGTGGCCAGGACGGTCAGGTACTTCTCGAGATAAGCAACTTCGTGGATGGCTGCGTTCTCCATCGACTTTTCGATCTCGTCCCGCGAGCGCCCGTACTTCAACAGACCCGTTTTCAAGATCGAGGCGACCGGGCTCCGCTGGGCCTCGCAGACCTTGACCGCGCCGCTCAGATCGTTCTTCAGCAGCGCCTGGCGCACGCCGGCCACGAACTCGCCGAAGTTCATCCTGACGCGCCTGAAAACGACGAGCTTGTAGAAGATGACCCCCGTGGCGAAGAGTGAGCAGGCCGAGATCGGATGCATGACCCATCCACCGGCGAAGTAGTAATCGAGTAGATCCCCGCCAACACTCGTAAGACTGTCCACGACCTCTCCTCAAGAGCCGAAGCGTCCGATCGGTGTCGGAGCGGGCGTCGCCTAGTAACTCGCGCAAAGACGGCTGCGACGTTCGCAAGTCGTTTCTATAGAACGAGTTAGGCTCTGGAAACCGCAGCGTCGCTCGTGCGAGGGTATCGCCGGTCCGTGCGGGGTGTCAAGGACCCGGAGCCATCGGGAACACGATCGGATCCCCACTCAACGCGCGACGGAAAGCCCACGCGCATCGAGTAGCGTCCCCTGGGCGCGTTCGAGGTCGGCCAGCGCCTTGATGTAGTCGAGCATCGCGCGGATCCCGGCCAGCCGCGCGTTCGACAGGTCGGTCTGGATGCGCAGCACCTCGAACGAGGTCGACATGCCGTTCTCGAACTTCTTCTGTTCGGCCTCGAGCGTTTTGCGCTGGAGGACGGTGCTGGCCTCGGCCGCCGCAACCCGCTTGACGCCCGACTCGACGTTGCGTGAGGCGGTGCGGACGTCGACGCGGATCACCTGCTCGAGGCTGGCCAGGCGCGTTTCCGCCTTCCGCCGCGAGAGGCTGGCGATCGAATAATTGGCCTTGGCCTGCCGATTCCCGATCGGGTAGCCATAGACGAGGCCGACTTGCCAACGATCGCCGTCGCTCTCCGTCCGCGTATCGACCGGCGGGTTTCCTGGCGGAGAGATGATCGTCAGACTGAAATCATCGTCGGACCGCGTCGGCGTGAATTGGGCGTCCAGGCTCAACGAGTGCTTAACGCGTCGCTTGGCGACCCGCTCGGAGAGTTCGCTGTCGCGGACCTCTCGGACTAGCGAGGACAGCTCCGGGCGGCGCTCGAAAGCGCTCGCCGTGGCGACGGCGACATCGACCGACCGCGCCTCGAAGATTGGCCGATCGATAGGCACGATCGTCCGCGACCACGCGGGATCGTCTTGAGGCGCGGCGAGAAGCGAGAGCAGGCGATCCTCGGCGTTCTCGACGCCCGTCTCGGCGACGATGACTCCCTCCTCGCGTGAGGCGACCCCGGCTTCGGCCTGCGTGATCTCGATCGGGGCCAGCGTGCCGACCTCGACCTTCTTTTTGTTCAGGCCGAACAGATCCCGGGCCAGACCGAGAGACTCACGGGCAACACTGAGAGCCTCCCGCACCGCAACCAAATCCCAGTAGGCATTCTCGACCTCCTGCGCGGTAGCGATCGCCTGGAGCTCGAGGGCATCCATGGAGCCCTCAACATCGCTCTCGGCCAAGATCACGTCGAGGCGATTGACCTCCCGCCCGAAACCGTTCAGCAGCGGCATCGAGTACTGCAGTGTCAAATCTTCGCCGCTGGACTTGAACTCTCTGACCTGGAAGAATCCGGTCTGCGAATTGACCTCCCGGGCATCCGAATTGACATCGCTCAGTCCCAGGCTCAATTCATAGGAGCCGCCGAAGTCCAGCAGTTTACTCCAGGAGGCGCCGAGCGAGGTGACGTCTTGGTCGGAGCTGCCATCGGTCTCGGCAGCCGAAATCTGATCGCTGATCGTCTGGTCCTCGCTCGTCTGATTAAAGGAAGCGTTGGCCGCGACCACACCGTCGAAGATCGATTCGCTCGACTGCACGCGCTGGCGGGCAATCTCGGGATCGATCCGCACGGTGACCAGGTCGAGGTTTCGTTCGAGCGCGATTCGCAAACAGTCGGCGAGGGAATAGCGAATCGCATCGGGAGGGTCGGCGATCACGGCTTGCGACCACCCGGCGGTCGAGGCAAGTACGACAAGAACGGCCGCAGGCAGGATCGAACGAAATCTCACAACTCGCCTCCTCGACACGACCGGGCCTGCCGGCACGCCGATTCTACGCGCAGCTTGGGCTGCCGGTTTCATTTCGCGGACGCCCCAGGATAGCGGTCCACGGCTCAGCGATCTATCCGGGGTCCTGGCGGGGTGACGCGCAGACAGGCGACCGAGCGCCCGCCGCCCTGGTCCACGAGCGCAGGCCGCTCGGTCGAGCAGGCGGCAACGGCGATCGGGCAGCGGGGGTGGAACGGACAACCCGGCGGGTGCTCGGTGGCCGACGGCAGGTCGCAGACGAGCGCGGGCGGCGGGGCCACGCCCGGTCGGAGTCGTGGCGTCGAGTCCAGTAGCGCCTGGGTGTAAGGATGGAGCGGCCGGGAGAAGAGCTCGGCTGTCTGAGCCTCCTCGACGATGCGACCGAGGTACATCACCGCGACCCGGTCGGCGATGCGCTCGACCAACCGCAGGTCGTGGGCGATGAACAGATAGCTCAACCCGATCTCGGCTTGGAGATCGAGCAGCAAATTGATGATCTGCGCCTGAATCGGCGGATCCAGGGCGGAAACCGGCTCGTCGGCGACCACCAATCGAGGCGAGCAGGCGATCGCTCGCGCGATCCCGATGCGCTGGCGCTGCCCACCGGAAAACTGGTGTGGGTAACGCTCGCCGCTTCCGGGGTCCAGGCCGACCTGCTCGATCAACCGCGCGACCCGCTCGCGGCGCTCGGCTCTGTTCGCCGCGAGCCCATGCACGAGGATCGGCTCGGCGATCGCGGAAGCGACCCGCATGTGTGGGTTCAGCGCCGCGCCCGCGTCCTGGAAGATCAACTGGAAGTGCCGGCGCATCCGCCGTAACTCCCGTGGGCGCAGCGCGAGGAGATCGACACCATCGAAGCGGATCGTTCCGCGATCCGGCTCGATCAGGCGCAGGATCAACCGACCCAGCGTCGATTTGCCGGAGCCCGATTCACCGACGAGCGCGACCGTCGTCCCGCTCTCGATCGTCAGATCTACCTCGGCCACGGCGAGTGGGCCGGGCCGCGCCGAGCCGAGGAGACCGCCCGTGCGACCGAAGCGTTTCGATAGTGCTCGCGCCTCGACCAGCGGCGGTTTAGCGATCATGGAGAAAACACCAGACACGGGCGCCGTTCTCGGTCGCGGTGGCCTTTGGGATCTCGCGATCGCAGGGGGCGAAGCGCTCCGGACAGCGCGGATGGAAGCGGCAGCCGGGCGGCCAAGACGCCGGATCGGGCACGCTTCCGTCGAGCGTCTGCAGGCGACGCGACGATCCCGGCGCGACCGGCGCGGGAATCGAGCGCAGCAGGCCTCGGGTGTAGGGATGCCGCGGCGCTTCGAAGATCTCGCGGACCGGCGCTTCCTCGACGAGGCGTCCTGCATACATCACGCCCACGCGGTCGGCGTTGCCCGCGACCACACCGAGGTCGTGCGTGATCAACAAGATCGTCAGTCCGAGCTCTTGGCGCAGACTCCGGAGCAAGGCCAGGATCTGCGCCTGAATCGTCACGTCCAGCGCCGTGGTCGGCTCGTCGGCGACCAGCAACGCGGGCGCGCACGACAACGCGATCGCCAGCATGACCCGTTGCTGCATGCCTCCGGAGAGCTCGTGAGGATAGGCGCGGGCCAGCCGCTCGGCGTCGGGGAGCGCGACTCGCTGCAGCAGACGCACCGCCGCGTCGCGTATCTCTCGCCGCCGAATTCGACCGTGGGCGATGAGTGACTCGGTGACCTGGGTGTCGATGCGCAGTACCGGATTGAGCGCAGAGCCGGCATCCTGGAAGACCATGCCGATCTCGGCGCCGCGCACGGCTCGCATCTCAGACTCGGACAGGGTCAGTAAATCGCGACCATCGAAGACAATGCGGCCGCGCCCGATCGATCCCGGCTCAACCAGTCGTAGCAGCGCGAGAGCCGCCGCGCTCTTGCCGCAGCCGGACTCCCCGACGAGCGCGTAGCACTCGCCGCGAGTGATCCGCAGCGACAACCCGTCGACGGCGACGATCGCCGAGCGGCCCCGCGGATAGCTGACCGTCAGGTCCTCGATCTCGACGAGCGTGGATGGCGACACAGTTTTCGCGACGCCGCTCAGAGCGCCGCCGTTTCGCGATGCGTGCCGAACACGACGCGCAACTGATCGGAGATCTCACCCAATGTGATCCGGGCCTCGACGGCTTCGAGAATCGGCGGGACCACACTCTCCTCGCCGCGCGCCGCGCTCTCGATCGCAGCGAGCGCCCGCGCAACCGCCGCCGGATCCCGGCTCTGCCGGAATCGCGCCAGATCCGCGGCGCGCGCCCGAGCCAGCGACTCGTCCAATCGCAGCACCGACGGAGCGGCGCTGGCACCGCCGGAATACCGGTTGACGCCGACGACGATCTCGTCCTCGGCTTCGACGCGCCGCTGCCAGGTCCAGGCCGCCTCTTGGATCTCGCGCTGCTGGAACCCCTTCTCGATCGCGCGAACCGCGCCGCCGAGAGCTTCGATGCGCTCCAGGTAGTCGCGCGCCCGCGACTCCAGCGCGTCGGTCAATCGCTCCACGAACCAGGAACCGCCGAGCGGATCGATCGTGTCCATCACGCCGGTCTCGTGGGCGATCACCTGCTGCGTGCGCAGCGCGAGGAGCGCCGAGCTCTCGGTCGGCAGACCCAGCGCCTCGTCCATGCCGTTCGTGTGCAGCGACTGAGTTCCCCCAAGCACCGCGGAGAGCGCCTGGAGCGCAACGCGGACGACGTTGTTGTCCGGTTGCTGGGCGGTCAGGGTCGAGCCCGCGGTCTGGGTGTGGAAACGCAAGCGGCACAGCGCCGGATCGACGGCGCCGTAGCGCTCGCGGGCGATCCGGGCCCACATTCTGCGGGCCGCTCGAAACTTGGCGATCTCTTCGAAGAAATTGGAGTGGGCGTTGAAGAAGAACGACAGGCGCTCGCCAAACTCTTCGAAGCGCAGCCCGCGGGCGATCGCTGCATCGCAGTAGGCGATCGCGTTGGCGAGCGTGAAAGCCACTTCCTGGACCGCGGTGCTTCCCGCCTCGCGGATGTGGTAGCCGGAGATCGATATCGGATTCCAACGCGGCAGATGAAGTTGGCACCAAGCAAAGATGTCGCTCGTCAAACGCAGCGACGCCGCCGCCGGCGGATAGATGTAGGTCCCGCGGGCGATGTACTCCTTCAGTAGATCGTTTTGGATCGTGCCGGACAACCGGTCGAGGGCCACTCCGTGCCGCCGCGCGACGGCGACGTAGAGGCAGAGCAGAATGCCCGCCGTCGAGTTGATCGTCATCGACGTCGAGACCCGATCGAGCGGGATCGACTCGAGCAAGGCCTCCATGTCGTCGATCGACGAAATGGCGACCCCGACTCGCCCGACCTCGCCCTCGGCCATTGGGTGATCCGAGTCGTAGCCCATCTGCGTCGGCAGATCAAAGGCCACAGACAGACCCGTCTGACCGCGGTCCAGCAAGTAGCGAAAACGCCGATTCGTTTCCGCGGCGGTGCCGAATCCCGAGTACTGGCGCATCGTCCACGGACGACTTCGGTACATCGTGGCATAGACGCTGCGCGTGAACGGGAACTCCCCGGGCCAGCCGAGATCACGCTCCGGCTCCCAGTCGGCGGGATGATCGAGCCCGTAGGTTCGTTCAATCTCGATCCCGGAGGTCGTTTCGAATCGCTCGCGGCGCTCGGGGGCGCGTTCGAGTTGCTCTTTCACCGCGCGCTCCCAGGCCGCGCGGGAAGATGCGTCGCTCTTCGACATGCGAGCCTCTCGGCACCGGGATGATCCGGGAGAATAGCACAGCGGAGTGCCTATAATGGCTGAGATGTTTTCTCCCATCGAGTGCGACGAAGACGGGCTGCGTCTGCTCGACCAACGGCGACTTCCTCTCGAGGAGAGTTGGGTTCGGTGCGCATCCGCCGAAGAGGTCGCCGATGCGATCCGCGAGATGGTCGTTCGCGGGGCCCCGGCCATCGGCATCGCGGCGGCCTACGGCTTCGCCATCGGCGCGAGCCGTGCCGCGGGACGGGATGCGGGCGGCTTCGAGCGGCGCCTATCGGAGATCGGCGAGTTGTTGACGCACGCGCGACCGACCGCGGTCAACTTGCGCTGGGCGGTCGAGCGGATGCGCCGCGTCGCCGAGCGGGCACGCGCTGTGGGGGAGAGTCCGCAACGATCGGCGAAGCGGCTCGAGGCCGAGGCCAAAGCAATCCACGTTGAGGACCTCGCGGCCTGCATGGCGCTCGGCCGACACGGTATCGACCTGGTGCCGCAGCGATCCACGATCCTGACGCACTGCAACGCGGGCGGGCTGGCGACTTCGGGGTACGGCACCGCGCTGGGAATCGTGCGCGCGGCAGTGGCCGCGGGCAAGCAGGTTCGCGTGTTCGCCGACGAAACCCGGCCGTTTCTCCAAGGCGCGCGATTGACGGCCTGGGAGTTACTGCGCGACGGGATCGAAACGGTCCTGATCGCCGACGTCGCCGCGGGAGGGCTGCTCCACGCGGGCGAGATCGATCTGGTCATCGTTGGCGCGGACAGGGTCGCCGCGAACGGTGACGTCGCAAACAAGGTCGGGACCTACGGCGTCGCCGTGCTGGCCCACGAGAACCGCGTTCCGTTCTATGTGGCGGCGCCGACTTCCACCATCGATCTCGACTGCCCCGACGGCCGCTCGATCCCGATCGAAGAGCGCTCGGCGGACGAGATCGTGTTCTGGGGTGGGACGCGATCGGCCCCGGTGGGCGTCGGCGTACGCAACCCCGCGTTCGACGTCACGCCGGCGCGTTACGTCTCGGCGATCGTCACGGAACGTGGGATTGCACGCGCGCCCTACACCGAAACACTCGCCAAGATCTGCGGCGCTTCATCGGACGAGGCGGTCTGGGATCTTTGATGCGCATCCTCGGGATCGAGACCTCCTGTGATGAAACGGCGGCGGCGGTTCTCGAAGGTCGCCACGAGGTTCTGTCATCGATCGTCGCTTCGCAGATCGAGGTCCATCGTGCCTACGGCGGCGTGGTTCCCGAGCTCGCCGCCCGCCACCATATCGAGGCGATCGGGCCCGTCGTGACGAGCGCGCTGGACTCGGCCGGCGTGACCCTGGATGCGATCGATGCGGTCGCGGTGACCTACGGGCCCGGTCTGATCGGCTCGTTGCTCGTCGGGGTTGCGGCGGCCAAGGCGATCGCCTGGCACCGCGAGCTGCCGCTCGCCGCGGTCAATCACCTGGAGGGGCACGTCCGATCGGCGTTTATCGAGCATCCGCAGATCGAGTTCCCGTCGCTGGCGCTCGTCGTGTCTGGCGGCCACACGTCGCTCTACCTGCTCCCCGAGGAGGATCGCTACAGGCTCGTCGCCCGCACCCGCGATGACGCGGCGGGTGAGGCGTTCGACAAGGTCGCCAAGTTACTCGGGCTGGGCTACCCCGGCGGACCGATCGTGGAGAAAATCTCCGAGGGAGCGGACGAGTGCGCGTTCCAGTTTCCAAAAGCGCAGATGAAGGACCGCTCGCTCGATTTTTCGTTCAGCGGGATCAAGACCGCTGTCCGACTGCGGGCGCAGCAGGAAGGACTCGTCGGGGTCGGGACCGGCGGTGGCGAGTTGCCGATGAAGCTTCGCGATCTGGCGGCTTCGTTTCAGCGGACGGTGGTCGAGATCCTGATCCAACGCACGCTGAAAGCAGCTGAGGCAGAGGGAGTGAGCTCGATCCTCGTCACCGGCGGTGTCGCCTGCAACGGACGACTGCGCCGCGGCTTTGAAGCGGCCGCCGCGCGCGATGGGTTCGCGCTCTACATACCGTCGCCCCGCTTCACGACCGACAACGCCGCGATGATCGCGGCCGCGGGCCTACTGCACATCGAACGGGGCCGATTCGCTCCATCCGCTCTCAGCCCATCGGCGAGCCTCAGCCTGTAGCTACTCCGTCAGCCGGCCAGGATATGGAAGCCGGAGTCGACGTAGAGAATCTCACCGGTGATTCCGGAGGCCAGGTCGCTCGCGAGGAACAAGGCGGCGTCGCCGACCTCGCGGGGTTCTGTGATGCGGCGGAGGGGGGAGCGGTCGCGGGCGTGCTGCAGCATGCCGGTGAAGCCGGAGACTCCGCGGGCGGAGAGCGTCGAGATCGGGCCGGCGGAGATGGCATTGACGCGAATGTTCTTCGGTCCCAACTCGAAGGCCAGTTGGCGTACGCAGTGCTCGAGTGCCGCCTTGGCGCTCCCCATCACGTTGTAGTTCGGCACCGCGCGCTGGCTGGCGATGTAGGTCAACGCGAGCATCGATCCGCCGTTTTTCTCCATCAGCGGTGTCGCGCGGTTCGCAAGATCGACGAGCGAGAACGCGCTGACCTCGAGCGCCACGCGCCAACCCTCCCGGCTCGTCTTGCGAAACTCGCCTTCCAACTCCTCGCGTTGGGCAAAGGCGATCGAGTGGATCAGCGTGTCCAGGCGACCGAAATCGGATTCGAGCCGACGGAACAGCGCGCTCAGGCTCTCGTCAGAGGTCACGTCGCACGGCAACGCAATCGCCCCCGGGTGACCGGCGATGAACTCCGACGCGTTCTTTTCGAGCCGCTCGCCCTGGTAGGTCACGACGAGCTGCGCCCCGGCCGCGCCGAGCGACTCGGCGATGGCCCAGGCCAAGGATCGGTGGTTGGCTACCCCAAGCACCAGGGCGACGCGCCCCGACATATCGATCGTCCGCATGTGCAGACTCTCCTTCTCGCCGCCACGTTGTACTCGGCTCGGCGGGTCCCGACAGGGTACTCCGGCACGTCGGAGGCTCCAAGGGCGGCGAAGCCGATTGCGATTCTCCTTCGATCGCTGACGGCTTCGGCGGTCCCTCCCACCCGGCACCCCATGAAATCGCAGACGATCCGAAATTTCAGCATCATCGTCAGCTCTTCGAGTGGGAAAAAATGTGCTGGCCAAGCACTACGGCGGCGACATCTCGCGCAAGCGCAAACTCCTGGAGAAGCAGAAGGAAGGGAAACGCCGGATGAAGCGCGTGGACCGACCGGCGCCCAGCCTCCGCTTCCGGCCGGCTGCCGAATGCACTATGCTTTGGGGCGTAAAAAGTGAGGAACCCCGATGAACCGACGATCGACACGAATGACCTCCGCGATGACCGGAGTCCTGTTCCTGGCCACCGCGGCCCAGGCCCAGCACTACGATTACGGCCGTTCGCGCGGCGGCGGCGGGGGGAGTGGCGAGAGCGGCTTCGTGCTGTCCCTCGAGGGCCTGCTCGCGAACCCGCGCAACGTCGATAACGTCGTCGGGGTCGAAACCAACCTGTCGACCGTGGTGCCGATCATCCCCGTTTGGGATGACGACGCGGCGGGCCGCATCGGCT
>JANNRU010000416.1:0-8440 GCA_031401755.1 Acidobacteriota bacterium
GCCTGGAAGAAGAAAAGATGGCGGTCATCGTCCAGAAAATCGTCGGCCGCACTCACGGCAATCGAATTTACCCCGACATCTCCGGCGTCGCCTGCTCACACAACGTCTATCCCGTCGGACCGCTGCGCTCAGATGACGGAATCGTCGCTGTCGCACTCGGGTTCGGGAAAACAGTCGTCGAGGGCGAGACTTGTCTACGCTTCAGCCCGCGTTACCCGCGTCACCTTGTTCAATTGGCCTCGACTACGGATGCCGTGCACAGCCTGCAACGGGCATTCTATGCCTTGGTGCTCGATGACCCGGAGGCGAACTGCTCGTGCATCCTGCGCAAGTTCGACCTCGATGTCGCGGAGTCGGACGGAGTGCTCGGGCCGCTGGCGTCGACTTATCGAATCGAAGACGACGTCATCGTCGACGGCATCGGACGACCGGGCGTTCGGCTGATTAGTCTCGCCGGAATTCTCAAGCACGGAGCATTTCCGTTGACCGACATCATCGCGGAGATGCTCGAGATCGGTGGCTGGGCCACGGCCGGATCGGTCGAGATCGAGTTCGCCGCGACGCTTTCGACGGTGCCCGGACAGCGGCCCGAGTTCGGCCTATTGCAGATGCGCCCACTCGTCTTCAGCTCGGAGTTCGAGGCTGCCGAGATTGCGGCGACCGAGCCGGAGCAGATTTTGTGCGAGAGCCGGTCGGTTCTGGGTCATGGACGGGTCTTGGTCAGCGATGTGGTGGTCATCGATGCGGAAAAGTTTGACCGCGGGAAGAGCCGCGAGGCCGCGGATGAGGTCGCGAGTTTCAACGCGCGGCTATCGCGCGAGGGCCGGCCATATTTATTGATCGGTCCAGGCCGTTGGGGCTCGAACGATTCGTGGCTCGGCGTGCCCGTGACCTGGAATCAGATCTCCGGCGCTCGGGTGATCGTCGAGGCCGGACTGAAGGATCTCCGAGTCGAGCCCTCGCAGGGTACGCATTTTTTCCAGAATCTGTCTTCGTGCGGGGTTGGGTACTTCACGGTCAATCCGCAGTTCCGCGACGGCGCCCTCGACTGGGCCTGGCTCGAGCGTCAAGTCGCCCAAGCCGGTGGACGATTCTGCCGGCACTTGCATTTTTCATCCCCGCTCGTCGTGTTGATGAATGGCAGGAGCGGCGAGGGGCGAATCTTGAAGCCTCAGCTCGACGGGGGCGGCGACGTGGCGACCACCAGCTCGGCGAAGAGATCATGAAGCGACGCTTGGCCGCAGCTATCGAGCCGGATCTCGATCTCATGCTCACCCGCGCCGAGGTAGCTCGACAAGTCCTGCTCGTCGCGGGCGATCGCCGAGAAACAGTCGGCACGTACGAAGACCGGGCGACCGCCGAGGCGGACCTCGACCGTGCCAGCTGCGGCCAGGTGTAAGATCGCGACCGCGGCTCGCTGGCGCAGCGCGAAAGTCGTTCGATACGTGCACACGCGGCTCGCCGAGGGCGCTCGCATCACGCGCGCCGACGTTCCCGGATAGACGATCGCCGGATCGAATGGAGCCACGATAGCCTCGATCGGAATCGCGGAACTCCACGCGGCGGGCTCGTCCCCAGAGCGCACCTCCCAACCGGCACCGCTGTTCACGGACACGAGCGCCTCGTCAGGATAGAGCGGCCGGTCCAAATCGAAGACCAGCCAGTTATAGCCAATGTGATCGACCGGCTCAAAGCGTTGGCGCAGCGTGCGGTAGAGCGCGCGATCGACGAGGATGCCTTGCAGCGCATTGACACTGACGACGATGCGGCCCGTCTCGGGTAGAGGCTCAGGGTTGATCGGAATCCGTTGTGCGAGCGCGTAGGATTCCGCCAACGTGCGGTTCTGGCCCCAGTCGAGATTCGAGTCGGCCAGATAACGGTAAGCTCGAGTTCGACCACCGACGATCTGGTTGAAATACGACAGCGGCTGCGGCGCTGAGCTCCAGCCTTCGAGCGCGTGCCACGCGACCAGCCCCCACGCCGCCACGCACCAAATTCTCGATCTGATCGGAGACCGCGTGGCGACCTTGGACACAAAGACGAACAAGAACGGGGCCGCGGGCAGAAGGTATCGAACGCCGATTTGCAAGCTGCCCGCCAGGCTCATGAAAACGAGCACTGCGAGCGGCGGCACGAGCAGCCAGGACTCGCGGGCCGCACCCGCGTTGACCCACGGCGACATCGCAAGCGCGGCGACGATCAGGATCAGGAGCGGCAGAGTTGCCTTGAGCGTTCCGGCGACGACGAAGTAGTACCAGACACCGGTCTGGGAATAGTCGCCGAGGAGGAAGGTCGGCCAGCCGGCCTGAGCAGTGCTCCACTGGAAGAAAGTCGTGGCCAGGTACGGCTCCGGGAAAAAGGGCAGGGCAACCGCTCCTAGGGTCCGCGTCAGGCCGCCTTCGGGAAGCCACTGCAACAGCGCCAGCTTCGCTCGCCACGCGAACAGACCACGGAAGCCGTAGGTCAGACCCAGAACGAACCAGGCCAAAGCCAAACCGAGCGCGAGCGAGCGCGCTCGTGCAGCAAACAGCCGTGCAGGTCCGGTCAACGAGTAGAGGAGGATCGCCGCGCCGACCAAGATCCAAGCATTGGATTTGGTTGCCAGAGCAAGCCCCAGCATCACGCCCCAGGGTGCAAGGGCACGCAGCGTCGTCCGCTCTCCCGTGCGCCACAGCAACCAGAGCGCAATGAACCCGGTCGACGTCAACGGGAGGTCGGCCGTGATCAATCCGGCATGGGCGATCAAGTTCGGTGAGAACGCGGCGAGCGTCAGGGCCATCAGGCCGGCGAGCTCGCCGTACAGCGCGCGGGCCCAGAAGTAGACCGCCAGCAGCAATGGGACGCCAAACACAACAAGCGAGGTCAGTCGGCAGTAGAACAGCCCACTTTCAGGAGTCGCCGGCACGAAGATCATCAACGGCAAGCTGTTGACCAGAAACGACAGCGGCGGATGGACCAACACGTTCTTCTGCCAATCGAACGACGACACCAGTTCCCGGCCGATCCCGAAATAGGTTCGTTCGTCGATTGTTGCATCCTGGCCCCACACGCCCCAGATCGCCTGGACCAGAAACACAACGAGGAGTAGAGCGCACGCGCCGCCGGACCTGGCGCTGCCGTGGATTTCTGCTCCCAACGAAGCACCGCGCTCCGGTCGGCCGAACGATTTGCGGTCGGTCAAGGGTCCGTCGCGCGCCAGGCGTCGAAGTCACCTCGCACGTGCACGACGCGGTAGCCTTCACGCTCGAGCAACGAAACCGCGGCGGCGGCGCGGACTCCGGTCGCGCAGTGGACGAGAATCTCTTGACCGCCCGGAATCTCAGCGAGCCGGGAGGCGAGCCGTGTGTGCGGGATATTCGTGGAGCCAGGCCAGTGGTCGCTTTGGTGCTCGATGGATCGCCGCACATCAAGCGTGAAGGTCCCGTCGGAGTCGCGACGGCGCTCGGCCTCGTCATAATCGATGCTCTCGGTCTGGCGCAGGACTCCGGACGCAAGGAGCGTCGTCGGTGGAGCGTAGCCGACGATCCGGTCCAGGCCGATTCGAATCGAGTCGCGAATCGCCTCGTCGATCCGCTCCACATCCGCGATCAACACGATCGACTGGTCGGGGTCCACGAGCGATCCGGCGAATGAGGGGAACCGCGCATCGAGCGGGGCGTGGATCGATCCCGCCAGATGACCGGCAAGAAACGCCCGGTGGTCGTCGCGGGTGTCGATCACGGTCGTTTCCTGCGATCCCGCCAGCGCCGCAACGCGCTCCGCAGTGAGCGCGACGGGCTTCGGGAGTTCGCCAAGCACGGGTACACCATCGCGATTCAGGCGTTTCATTCGGGCGAAGTAGAGCGGGGGCTCCGGTTGCCCGGAAAGGATGAAGTCCACGAAATCGTTCTCCGACCGTTGCGCTGCGACCAATGCCGGACTGAAGCGCCGCTCGTATCCCACCGTCGACTGAGGCACGGCTCCGAGCGATTTCCCACAAGCGCTTCCCGCGCCATGCGCCGGCCAAACCTGCAAGTGATCGGGCAGATCGAGAAAGCTCCGCGTCGAGTCGAACAGTCGGTGCGCGGAAGGTTTCATGGCACCCACGATGCCCGCTGCCGATTCGAGTAGGTCGGGCCGTCCGACATCGCCGACGAAAACAAAGTCGCCGCTGAGCAGACCCATCGGCTCTTGGACTCCCCCGCCTTGGTCAACCACCAGGTAGCTCAGATGCTCCGGGGTGTGTCCGGGCGTATGCCAGGCCCGAATCTCGATTCCGCCAACCCGGAACCGGTCACCGTTCCTCACGAGTTTCACTCGATAACATCCGCCCTTGGCCCACTCAGACTTCCATTCGGAATCGCCTTCATCGGAGAGGTAAACCGTCACGCCCTGCCCACGCGCCGCGAACTCGCGGGCGCCCGAAAGAAAATCTGCGTGAATGTGCGTCTCGACGACAGCAGCGATCCGAAGGTCCAGATGGTCGGCAAGCACAAGGTAACGATCGATATCCCGTTCGGGATCGAACAACGCAGCTTCGCCGGTCTTCTGACACCCGACCAGATAGGCGTACTGCGCCAGTTTTTCGTCTGCGATCTGTCGGAGCAGCATTTTAGTCGTCTTCCGTTAGGTCCGGCCGCTGGGTCTGCGGACCGAACGACACGTTGCTTGCCAGGCCCGTTGGAATCGAAATCAGGATACCAAAATTCGCGCGAATCGTGGCCCGACTAGCGCGACGCTCTCCCGGCCAACGCGAGTAGTTTTGTAAGAGTCGCCAGGTTTCGGGCGGTGAAGGCGTCCCCCACGACCCGGGTCAATGCCGGGAAGACGCGACTCTCCAGGACGCCGTTCGCGCACCATAGATAGGCGACTCGTTTTCCGAGCGCGATCGCCTCCGGTGCCCATTCTTGTCGTGTCAGTGGCTGCAACCGTTTGCGATCCGAAGGGTTGACGAGAACCACGACCGCAAGTCGCGAGGGTTCGTAGCGCGACTCGCGGAACGGATTTTTGTCGACGGCTTCGGCAAGCTCAGGAACCGTGATCACGATGACGCGTGCCGAGATGCCGTGCCGTGCTTCCATTGCCGCTTCGATGCGGCTGGCCGGGTCATCCTTCGTCGCTTCGATGCGATCGAGAACATCGAATACCACGTTCCCGCTATTGGCCAGGGTCCGCACTTCACCGTAGCCAAGTGCTTCGACCACAGCGCGCAGGTCGGCCATTGCGATTCGCTTGGCTCGCCCAACGTTGATCCCGCGGATCAACGCAACTCTCCTGTCGGGCGGCGTGTCTCGGGTTGCTGTCTTCATGGCGTTCGGTCTCCGTACGGCACCTACGCGAGATCGGCGACGCGCGCGCTTTAGGTGGGCAGCGGCCGGAGATCTCGGCGCTTTTTCCGAACACAATCGATGGCGACAGTGACGCCCCAACTTACACGCGGCGCGGGACGGCCCGTGGCGCGGCGCTCAAACGCGATTTCGATGCGACCCTCCTGCGGTGGGACCCACTTCTTGCCCGAGTGGAAGTTCGGCAGAGTGTCGTCAAGTGTCATTCGTCGTTTTCGAGCATCTGCTTGGCTCTCTGCATCGCCTGCCGGGTCGACAGGAGCAGCTGCCGCTGAACGAGCGGCACAAGGAGCCGACGCCACCAGCCAGCCTTCATCACCAGCGTGTTCGTCTGCGTCCAAACGGTCCCCCCGTCCATCTCGACGTACGACCACGAGCCACCCCCGCCGGCGAGCATCGTGGACTGTACTTCTTCCATCGTGAGACTGGTACGAGAAGGACGATCGAACTGCCGGTACTGGAAGACTGATTTCAATCTGCCGGAGCAGCGAACCCGAACGCGGGGCACAGGATAGCTATCAAGCACGGTGGCCTCGAACACGGACGAGTCCCACTCATGACGGCGCGAGTAATCCTGCGTGAAATCCCAGACATCTTCTGGCCGGCGTCGGACGAACACCGATTCCGTGACCGTGACCCTTCGCTTCGAAAAAGAACTTCGCTTCGGGTTCTTCATCGTCACCATGCCACCGTTGGTGCCGGGTCGGTCTAGCACCGCGAATAGTCCGAACAAACCGCCATTCCGTTTTCGACTCGGGTACGAGCCCGGGTCCAGTGTCCGATAGCTCTGATATTACGTGAACTCAAATCCGCAGGAACGCGCACAATTCCACCGCTTGCCGGGGCGGACAGGGCCGCGGCGGGCGTAACGTTCCCGCCGGGTCACTCTGAATCTTCACCGGCTGATGCCGATGGCTTCGACACCATCACCCTCCTTGTCCGGGAGCACCGCCAGTACAGGGTGAATCCCAGAAAGTCGAAGGTCGCGTTACCGCGAACGGCGCAAGGCTCGCTATCCGCCACCTCAGTTGGGTCGGCGAAAGCTCTGGCCCTACCACAGTCTTGCTCAACGGAATCATTCGGTGAGTATCCACTCATAGGCTGGCTGCACCGTGATGTCGCTCGGCACGGTAGTGGGCTGGCCGTCGCGGGTCATCGTGAGTAGACGTTTTCCGGCATCCGGGTGAAGTGTTCCGGCCTCCTCGAACGCACGGAGTTCCCGCTCGGCGGTGGCGGGATCGCTGGCATCTGCGCACACCTGAATCAGCTCCGCGTCGCCTTCGGGGCCCCGCGCGAGGAAGTCGACCTCGAAACCGCCGGGTGTGCGCACATACGTCACCGAACAACGCCGTCGTTCGAGTTCGATCAGCACGGCGGTCTCGAGCGCGTGGCCGATGTTGCCCCGTCGACTGCGATCGAAGAGTGGGATCAGCCCGGAATCCACCGGGTAGGTCTTGCGCGGATTCACCATGCGCTGGCGTTCCGATGCGGATTCCATCCAGACTGTGCGCACCAGGAAGCAATCCTCAAGATGGGCGACCAGATGGTGCACGGTGTCTCTAGAGATCGCCACGCCCTGGCTCTTGAGCGCGCCGTGGAACTTCTCGACGCTGAAGTGCCCGCCGGCATTGCCCAACAGATGCCGCACGAGCCAGCGTAGGCCGGTGACGTTGCTGACCGCGTGCCGTTCGACGATGTCGCGGAGCATCGCGACATCGACGTAGCTTCGCAACAACTGCGACCGCGCGGCACCATCGAGCCGTTGGGCTTCTGGAAATCCGCCGACCTCGAGCCAGCTCGCGAAGGCCCGTTCGATCCGCGCGCGCTCCGCACCGGTGAGCGCTGCGGGCGTCTGCGGGATCGACTGCCCTCCGTGGAGCAAGGCCTCGGCAAAACTGAACGGAAAGAGTGGCACTTCCCAAGCCCGCCCGCGCAGTGCCGTCGCGATTTCACGCGATAGGAGCGCTGCCGACGAGCCCGTGACGATGACTTCGTTGCCGCCGGCATCGAGCAGTCGTCGAACGAAGCGTTCCCAGCCCGGAACGACCTGAATCTCGTCGAAGCACCACGTGACCGTCTCGCGCTCGCGGGCGGCGGAGACTTGGCGCCCGTGTTCTTCGACGAGGAACCCGAGTTGCGCCGCCTCAAGTCCGACGAGTCGTTCGTCCTCGAAGTTCACATAGGGGAGGCGTGTTTGCGATGCGCCCCGCGAGATCCGTTCCCGACGCAACTGGTGTACGAAGGTGGTCTTACCTGCCCGCCGCATGCCAATGACCGCGGTCACCTTGCCGTCGAGGCCAGTCGCGCCATGCACCCGTCGCGGCGTCGCGTCAGGGAGCGGCGCAGTCAGGGATTCCGCGATCCGCTCGGTCAGGGCCTCTCGAATAGAGGGGGCGAGGGGGTTGGGCATTGCGGAGTATTCTCCTTCGGAGAAGGCGAATATACGACAAAGTTCGCCCTGTGGGAAGGAGAATAATGCTCGACCGGCTGGCGGTCCCACCTTTGAATGCCCGCATACCGAGCCCAATGGGGGGAATAATCTGGGACCCCAGGGGACGTTGGCGAAGGGTGAGGGTGCGGTAGTGCCAGCCGTCGCAGCGTGGTGATCGACACGCTCCCCCTGATGGTCTCGACCCGGCGCACTCGACTGCGCGAACGAAGACCCCAAACCCGTGGGGTAGCACCCCGGCTTGCGCCCGCTCCGCGAGCCATGCGCCCACCGCTTCGGATTCCTCAGACTCACCAACGAATACGCGGATGACTGGCGGGGGGCCACTGAAGACCGAGATGGTGTCCGCTTCAATCCTCGACGTTGCCGTCGACGTGCCGGCTTTCAGGCGCGCGCCAGGGCATTCTCGCTAATGTGTTCTTTTTTCCACAGGAACGTGCGGTGTTGACCAAGATGAAGTTCATCGGACCGTTGGCCGTCGTCTCGATCCTGGCAATCCAGCCTCGCGCCGCCGTCGCCCAGGATTCGACACCGACGAAGTACCTCGAATAGCTCCGCAACGACGTTCGCAGCGCGAAGGTCGGTATCCTCACCGAAGCGCTGGATCTGTCCGAGAATCAGGCCGACGCTTTCTGACTGCTCTACCGCCAGTACGAGACCGAGCTTT
>JANNRU010000417.1:0-2399 GCA_031401755.1 Acidobacteriota bacterium
CCAAGGCTGCCTTGGCGCAGGCCCAGACCAACCTGACCTACACCCGAATCCTTTCACCGATCGACGGCGTCGTGGTCGCGCGCCAGTACGACGTCGGACAGACCGTCGCCGCCTCGTTCCAGGCCCCGACGCTCTTCACGATCGCGCAGGATCTGACCAAGATGCAGGTCCAAGCCGACGTGGATCAGGCCGACATCGGGAAGATCCGCGTCGGCCAGCACGCGCGCTTCACCGTCGATGCCTACAGCGATACGGAATTCGAAGGAGAGATCTCCCAGATCCGATTGAACGCAACCGCAAACCAGAACGTCATCACCTATCCCGTGATCCTCGCCGTCCCGAATCCCGAAGGCAAGCTACGGCCAATGATGACGGCAAACGTCACGATCGTGATCGCCACGATCGAGGACGCGCTGCGCGTGCCGAATGCCGCGCTTCGATTCCGGCCCGTGGTCCGTGCCGGCGATGGGACGGGAGAGACGACGAACCGGTTCTCACGTGGTGGCCCGCAGGCGGCGGCCGAGGCACTGACGGCAGGCAGTGCTCCCCGCGCCAAGCGCGGTCAGACCGTGTATGTCCTTGAAAACGGCGCGCCGAAGGTAGTTCCGGTTCGAACCGGAATCACGGACGGTCGATTCACCGTCATCGTCGATGACGGGCTCGCTCCCGACGCGCAGGTGATCACGGGGCTGGCGACGATCAAGGTTGAAGGCGGCGGAGACTTCCCCGGGAGCGCGGGAGGCCTGGGCGGCGGACGCGGCCGGAGACCGATGTGAGCGACCCGCTGATCCAGATGCGCGGTGTGACCAAGGTCTACGATATGGGCGAGGTCGAGGTTCGCGCGTTGGACGGCATCGATCTGTCGATCGATGTCGGGGAGTTCGCCGCCGTTCTCGGCCCATCCGGCTCGGGGAAGTCGACGTTGATGCAAATCCTGGGCTGTCTGGACCGCCCGACCTCTGGGAGCTATCGGCTCGGCGGGCGCGAGGTCGCCGAACTCGATTCGAACGAGCGCGCCGAGATCCGAAACGGCATGATCGGCTTCGTCTTCCAGAGCTTCAACTTGTTGTCCCGCACTTCGGCAGTCGAAAACGTCGAGTTGCCCTTGCTTTACGGCGAAGCGCCGCTCGGGAGCCGCGAGCGGCACGAGCGAGCGATGGCAATGCTCGCGCGCGTCGGCCTGCTGGGTCGCGAACGCCACTATCCGTCGCAACTCTCCGGAGGGCAGCAGCAGCGCGTCGCCGTGGCGCGGGCGCTGATTACCGATCCGCCAATCCTGCTCGCCGATGAGCCGACGGGCAATCTGGACTCCCGAACCAGCACGGAGGTACTGGCACTCTTCGAGGAATTGAACGAGGCGGGCAAGACGGTCATCTTGATCACGCACGAGCCTGAAGTCGCCGCGCGTGCCCGCCGCCGGATCGTCTTCCGTGACGGCAAGATCGTGATCGACGAGCCGGTGGCGGCCTGACGATGAAGACCGGACTCCTACGGGCTTTGAACATTTCGCAAGTCGGTCTGCGGGCGATCTTGCGCAACAAACTCCGCTCCTCCCTGACCATGCTCGGCATCGTGATCGGCGTGGCCTGCGTGATCGCGATGACCGCAGTCACCCGCGGCGCGTCGCAGTCGATCCAGGACAACATCGCCTCGCTCGGCACCAATTACTTCATGATCTTCCCCGGAGCGACCACGCAGTCGGGGGCGCGTCTGTTCACCGGGGAGTCCCAGCTACGGATCGACGATGTGAACGCGATCCGCGAAGAGTGCGCCTCGGTGGCCTACGTCTCCCCGGGTATCCGATCCGGCGGACAGGTGATCGCCGGCGAGCTGAACTGGGGCACCCAGATCTATGGCGCCGACGTGGACTGGGTCTTCATCCGGACTTGGAACGTCGATCAGGGCACCTTCTTCACCGAGGCCGAAGTTCGTGCGGCGGCGCAGGTCTGCGTCCTCGGCGCCACCGTCGCCGATGCGCTGTTCCCCGACGGCGATTCGGTGGGCAGCACGGTCCGCTTGCGCAACGTGCCGCTCAAGGTCGTCGGCGTCCTTGAGCGCAAGGGCGGAAGCGTCATGGGCACCGACCAGGACGACCAGATCGTCGCCCCGTACACGACGGTGATGAAACGCATCAACGGCTCCGATCGCATCGGGATCATCCAGGCTTCGGCGATAGCCCCGGAGCTCGTCGAACAGGCGATGCAGGAAATCGACGCCCTGCTACGGCAGCGCTTCCGCGTGCCGCCGGGTGGCGAAGCACCGTTCACGATGCGCTCGCAGGAGGAGATGGCGGCCTCGGCGAGCGAGGCGGCCAAGACCCTATCCACGCTGCTCGGAACGGTCGCCGCGATTTCGCTGCTCGTCGGCGGCATCGGCATCATGAATATCATGCTGGTCTC
>JANNRU010000418.1:0-6376 GCA_031401755.1 Acidobacteriota bacterium
CTCACATCCCAGCCGGTGGCGTCGGCCAGGGCTCGCTCCAGCGGCTCCCGGAACCGCTCAGGCCGAACCAAGCCGGGGAGCACGAGGAGCGCGCCGACCCACAACACCACGAGCAGTCCGCCCGCGATCACCCACCGGCGCCACGTTCGCGTAGCAGCCAGGGCGGAGGATTGTACCGGATCTCCGGGCATGGATGGCCTCTTTTTTCCCTCAGAAACCTTCCTACAATAACCGAGACTGCTCTTCACGGAAAATTAACGATTCGCTTACCTCCACCTCAAGCGATTCAACTTCAATTGCTACGACCCCGGCGCTTTTCGGGGTCGCTTCGGAATCAAATGAAGCGCTTGAAGAGGAGATCCATGTACAAGATTCGTCCGTCCCGCGCCTCGCGGCCCCTCATATTCGCTGTTCTGATTCTGGCCACCCTCTGCGTGGTTCCCGCTCTGGCGGTCGACGTCGATCCGGCGATCGCGCCCTACAAGAGAACAGCCGGTGTTTCCGGCAATCTCAACTCGGTCGGCTCCGACACGATGAACAATCTCATGACGCTCTGGGCCGAATCGTTCCGCGAAGCGTACCCGAGCGTGCGGATCCAAATCGAGGGCAAAGGGTCTTCGTCGGCTACCCCCGCGCTGATCGAGGGCACGGCCCAGCTTGGCCCGATGAGTCGGGCGATGAAGAACGATGAGATCGATGTGTTCGAAAAAAAGTTCGGCTACAAGCCGACCGTCTTTCGGGTCGCCGTCGATGCTCTCGCAGTCTACGTGCACAAAGATAATCCGCTGAAGGGATTGACGATTGCCCAGGTCGACTCGTTATTCTCCAGAACCCGCAAGTGCGGCGCTGCGAGCGACGTTGCGACTTGGGGGCAGCTCGGTTTGACGGGCGAGTGGGCCGAGCGGCCCGTGAGTCTGTACGGGCGAAACTCGGCCTCAGGGACCTACGGCTACTTCAAGGACGTCGCCCTCTGCAAGGGTGATTTCCGCAACAGCGTCAAAGAGCAGCCTGGATCAGCGGCCGTCGTCTCCGGCGTGGCCGAGGATCGCTGGGGCATCGGCTACAGCGGCATCGGTTACTCGACTTCCGGCGTCCGACCGCTGCCGCTGTCGCAAGCGAAGGGCGAGCCGTTTGTTTCGACCGAACCCGAGAATGTCTACTCCGGCCACTACCCTATGTCTCGCTACCTTTACATCTACGTCAATAAGGCTCCCAACACTCCGCTCGATCCGTTGGTCGGCGAGTTCTTGCGATTCGTGGTTTCTCGCGAGGGACAGATAGTCGTCGTCAAGGACGGCTATCTTCCGGTGAAAGCGTCGGTCGCCACCGAGGAAATGGCCAAACTGCGCTGACACGTGCGCCCCCGCAACGCACATAGAGATCGCGCGTGCGAGAGTTGATCGAGGAAAGCAAGACAGACGCGCCGCTGGCCGAGGTGAGTCGGCCGGCGCGTGTCGTATCGGCGACTGCCCCGCGGCGGTTGATGGCCGATCGGGTCGCCCGGATTCTCGTCGTGGCCGGGGGCATGGCGATTATCGCCTGCATTCTCGCAATCCTGGTCTTCATCGCGGTCGAGGTCGCGCCGCTCCTCCGCGGCGCCCGGGTGGAGACGGCCACCCAGATTCGTCTCGATGCCGAAGGTTCGACCGCGGTGATGACCGACGAATACCGGGAGCACTTGGCCGTCCTTGGCGTTGACGGGATTGTGCGCGTCTACAATCGGCGGGGAGGACCACCGGTCCTCGAGCGACCGCTGACTGACGGAGCGCGGGTGACGAGCGTGAGTTCCGTCAGCGGCCAGTCCTTGCTCGCCGGACTCGCCGCGGACAATCGGGTCTTCGTTGCCCGCTTCGATTGGGACGTGCAGTTCGACGAACAACGCCGACGGATCGAGCCGCGGATCGACGATCCGGCAATCTTCGAGATCGGAGAGTCGGCAACCATACAGGCTTGGAGTGCGAGTCTGGACGCGAACGACGCCGGGGCGGCTGTCGCGGCGACCGCGGACGGCCGACTCGTCGTGGTGCGTCGTGACGTCGAAACCAACGCCATGACGGGTCAGACCATCACCCAGTTCTCGCGTGGCGAAGGCCCGCTGACCACGCCCGTCACACTGTTGGTGCTCGACCCGAGCCTGTCGTACGTCTTTGCCGCGAATTCGGCGGGCCAACTCGTGTGGTGGGAATTGAATGGGGCTGAGCCCGGCGTACCGAGACTGGCCGGCGCGGGCGGCGCCGGGGTCTCCGCGCTGGCGCTGCTCAACGGTGGCCGATCCCTGGTCGTCGGACGCAACGACGGGACAATCGAGATCTGGTTCATCGTTCGCGAGTCGGGCGGCCAGGCGCGCCTCGAGCGCGCGCGCAGCTTTCCCGCGCGCGGCGGAGCGATCCAAGCCTTCGCACCGTCGATGCGCGACAAGGGATTCCTGGCCCTCGACGCTAGCGGTGCAATCGGTCTGTACCACTCGACCTCCGGTCGTTTGCTTTGGGATGGGCGAACACCGCTCGAGGCCCCGCAGGCGATCGTTTACGCGCCCAAGGCCGATGGGGCTTTCGTGCTCGACATTTCAGGGCGAGCCGCCGAATTGGCCATCGACAACCCACATCCCGAGGTCAGCCTATCGGCGCTCTTCGGCAAGGTCTGGTACGAAAGCTACCCCGAGCCGGCGTGGGTCTGGCAATCGACGGGCGGGAGCGACGAGTTCGAGCCCAAGCTGAGCCTCGTGCCGCTGATGATCGGTACGCTCAAAGGGACGCTGTATTCGTTGATCTTGGCGATCCCGCTCGGGGTCCTCGGTGCGATGTTCACGTCGCAGTTCATGAGTCCCGGCATACGCGGCATCGTCAAGCCGACGGTCGAGATCATGGCCGCGCTTCCGAGCGTCGTCTTGGGGTTTCTCGCCGGGCTCTGGCTTGCGCCGCGAGTCGAGCGAGCGTTTCCAGGTTTCTTGCTCATGTTGATCTTGTTGCCGCTGATCGTGTTGGCGACATGGTCCCTCCTGCGCGCGCTTCCGCGGCGTTGGCGCGGGCGATTCGCCCCCGGATTCGAAATCGTTCCGTACATGATCACGATGTCGCTGGGAATGGGCCTGTGCCTCGCGCTAGCCGGGCCGTTCGAGAACATCGCATTCGGTGGCCACTTCTCGGAGTGGCTGCTCAACGTGACCGGGCTAGCCTACGATCAGCGCAACGCCGTGGTCGTCGGCATGGCCATGGGATTCGCGGTCGTCCCCGTGATCTTCGCCATCTCCGAGGACGCGTTCTCGAATGTTCCGCGCACTCTGGTTTCAGGCTCGCTGGCCCTGGGCGCCAATCGCTGGCAGACGGTGACGCGGGTCGTTCTGCCCACGGCGAGCCCGGGGATATTTTCGGCCGTGATGATCGGTTTCGGTCGCGCAGTCGGTGAGACCATGATCGTACTGATGGCCACGGGCAACACGCCGATCCTCGACTGGAGCCCGTTCAACGGCTTTCGTACGCTCTCCGCGAACATCGCCACCGAGATCCCGGAGGCGCCGCACGGCGGCACGCTCTATCGGATGCTGTTTCTGTCGGCCCTGATCCTCTTCGTGTTCACGTTCTTGATCAATACGCTTGCCGAGATCGTCCGCCAGCGGCTGCGGCGGCGGTATTCGGAGATCTAGATGCCGCAACGTCGAGGCCGCCGTCGTCGAGACCTCCTGGGGGAAGGTTTGACCGCGCTTTGCGGCGGCGCATTGGCGTTCAACCTTCTACTCGTTGTCGCGTTGTTGGTGATTCTCATCGCCAACGGGACCGGTCTTTTCTGGCAGCGCGATCTCGTCCAACTCTCGCTCGACGACGGGACGCAAGTGCTCGGTGAACTCCACGGGCGGGAGCCAATCCCCGGAGACGCAGCTTCCGGTTTTCGAGTTCGGATCAAAACTGGAAACCGCGACCTGGGTGGCGCCGATTTTCGCTGGATCGATGAGTCGGCGATTCGCGAGCGTCGCCGTCCGCAGGACGCCGTGCTGCTGGAGCGTCGGGAGTGGGGCCCCTTCTTCGGTATTCCGGTCGAGTTGCGTCACGGCGACGGGCGGCTCGTGCAAGGAAGCGAGGCCACCTGGCAGCAGCTGACCGAGATTCTTCCGCGAAAACTCGACGAACTTGCGGCACTCAAGAAGTTCGATGGCGGCGAACTGTCCGACGTCAACCAAGAGGTCGAGCGCCTACGGCTGGCGCAGCGTCGCCTCACGATCGGATCGGCAACCGACGAGGCACAGGCCATCGAGAAGCGTGATCTGGACGCAAGACTGGTCGACGCGACGCGTCGATATGAAGAGCTCACCCAGCGATTGAATGCGATGCGGCAGGCCCTGCAAGCCCAGGTCGTCGTCTTCGAGGCGGCCGGCGGCGCTCGCCGGGAGATCTCGGTTTCGCAGATCGTCAGGGCCCTGCGACCCAACGCGATGGGACTGGCTGGGCGTGCGGGGCTCTACCTTTCTCGGGCCCGCGAGTTTTTGACCGATGATCCGCGCGAATCGAATACCGAGGGTGGAATCTTTCCAGCGATCTTCGGGACTGTGATGATGGTCTTCATCATGTCCATCGTGGTCGCTCCGCTCGGTGTTCTCGCCGCGCTCTACCTGCGTGAATACGCGAAGCAGGGTTTTCTCGTGCGAACCGTGCGTATCGCCGTCAACAATCTCGCCGGGGTCCCATCGATCGTTTTCGGGGTCTTTGGTCTCGGTTTCTTCGTCTATCTCGTGGGCGGTTCAATCGATCGGTTCGTCTACCCCGAATCGCTGCCCACGCCGACCTTCGGCACAGGCGGAATTCTATGGGCCAGCCTGACGTTGGCCTTGTTGACTGTTCCTGTGGTGATCGTGGCCACCGAAGAGGGGCTGGCCGCGGTGCCGCGAATCACGCGCGAGGGCTCGTTAGCGCTCGGCGCGACAAAGTTCGAAACGATCTGGCGTGTCGTGCTTCCGGCGGCCGCCCCCGGCATGTTGACCGGTTTGATCCTGGCCATGGCCAGGGCCGCTGGTGAGGTGGCCCCGCTCATGATCGTGGGGATGGTCAAGTTGGCGCCGACGCTTCCGGTGGACGGGATATTCCCATTCGTCCACCTCGAGCGCAAGTTCATGCACCTCGGGTTTCATATCTACGACGTCGGATTTCAAAGCCCCAACGTCGAAGCGACCAAGCCGATAGTCTTCGCCACCGCATTGCTCTTGATTTTGGTTGTGACGGCCATGAACCTGGTCGCCATCGCGATTCGAAACCACCTGCGACGCAAGTACGCGACCAGCGCGGTTTGAGCCCCGAGACCCGCGTCGTGCAAGAATCCGGAATGGAGGACCCGAAGATGCAACTGACCCGCCACGCGACGGTCGAGCCCGGGTCGCTGCGGCACCAACCGCGAGCCGTCGGCACGACGGGTTCCTCTGCGACCTCCCCGTCGGTCGAGGCGGGAGATCGGATTGAGGCGACTCGACCAGAGATCAAGGACCCGATCCTCGAAGTGCGTTCCCTCAGCCTATGGTATGCCGCGTCCCAAGCGCTCCACGATATCTCCATGCTCGTGCCCGAGAAACGGATCACCGCGTTCATCGGGCCGTCGGGTTGCGGGAAATCGACGTTGCTCCGATGTTTCAATCGCTTGAACGATCTCGTGGACAGCGTCCGCACCGAAGGCGCGATACTCTTCGAGGGGACGGATGTACGAGACCCGGCCGTCGAAGTCAACGCGCTGCGCAAGCGGATTGGGATGGTCTTCCAGAAATCTAATCCATTTCCGAAGTCGATCTTCGAGAACGTCGCCTTCGGAGCCCGGATCCAAGGGACGCGCAATCGCGCCGTGCTCGACGAGATCGTCGAGCGCAGTTTGCGCGCTGCCGCTCTTTGGGACGAGGTCAAGGACCGACTTAGCGAAAGCGCGCTCGGTCTTTCCGGAGGCCAGCAGCAGCGACTGTGTATCGCCCGGGCAATCGCCGTCGAGCCGGAGGTGATCCTGCTCGACGAGCCGTGCTCGGCGCTCGATCCGATTGCCACGGCGCGAATCGAAGAGTTGATGATCGACTTGAAGGACCGCTACACGTTGATCATCGTGACTCACAACATGCAACAGGCCTCGCGGGTCTCGGACTACACAGCGTTCCTGTATCTCGGGCGACTGATCGAGTACCAATTGACCGACAAGTTGTTTGTCAGTCCGTTGCAAAAACAGACCGAGGACTATATTACCGGTCGGTTCGGTTGATCGGGGTCGCTCGCGAGCCGTCGGATTTCCGTCCGCGTGACGGAAATACCGCCGTTGGGGGGGGGGGGGTGGTAGAGGACCAGAATGCACCGTCAAGTTTAAGAGTTGCGCGAAGCGCTTTACCAAAAAAACACCCGTTTGGGAACGCGGGTCGGGG
>JANNRU010000419.1:0-2521 GCA_031401755.1 Acidobacteriota bacterium
CCCGTTCTTCTCCACCGAATCGACCCCGCTGTCGCGCCACTAAAACGATCGACCGCTTCGGCCGCCCGATCCACGGCCGCATGGTATCGCGAGAACAGGGCGCGCGCGCCCCCGGCCGGCGACTCACCACGGCGCAGTGCCGCAGCCGCCCGAAACGGCTCGGGGTCGATTCGTGCGCGCTCGGCAAAGGCGACGACGACCGCGTCGTCATGCAACGGCGCCTCCCCTCCCACCAGGGACAGGCAACCACGGAACAACGCCAAAAACGTCGAGTAGGACTGGACGATCAAGCGCTCGAGTTCCGACTCGCGGCCGCCGGCGACGACGAAGCCTTCAATCAAGCGGAGACGCTTCTCGCGCAGTCCGCGCTCGCAGGCCAGGCGTAGATGCTCCCGGCCGACGACGATCCCGACCAGCGGGTCAGCACCACGAAGAACGATCCTCGCCCGCAGCAGGTCGCTGATTTCGATCGGGAAGACATCGACTGCCGCCGCGAGCGTCCTGGGCGTGAACAGGACCGGCATCGGTTGGCCGGCGTGAAGCCACGCGGCAAGCGCAGGGGCCAGCCGCTCGAGCATCGACGGGCCGTCGTCGTCCAGGACCAGGAGTAGATTGACATCGCTCGCCTGCGGGTCGAAATCGCCGCGCGCCAGCGAACCGTAGACCACGGCCGCGCGGAGCGCGGGCCCGCACGCCGCCTCGATCGCTGCGATGAGATCGTTCAGCTGGGGATGCGCGGCAAGCGCGCTCGCGTTCTCGTTCGTCACGCCGACCTCCTAGAATCCGCGGCCCGCGCCGCCACCACCAAAACCGCCGCCACCGAATCCGCCGAAGCCCCCGCCGCCGCCGCCGCGTCCAAAACCGCCCCCGCCGAAGCCGTCGTACCACGTATCGTTGCGGCGGGGCCGCTTGCCCCGCGAACCGCCCTGCCATTTCGACGACCCACTTGCCGCGGCCCCGGCAAACAGCACGATCACGACCAGCGCGCCGACCAGCAGGACGATGACCCAGATCGGGATGCGCTTGTTGCTCCGCGGCGCCGGCTCGGGAAGCCCCTCGACCTCGGCGCCGAACTCGGCGGCCGCGATGCGGGTGATCGCCGCGCTCGCCTGGTCCAGGCCTCCGCCGAAGTCGTTGCGACGAAGGAACGGAACGGCTTCCTCGTCGAGCACGCGGCCAGCGCGGGCGTCGTTGAGGAAGCCTTCGACCCCGTAGCCGGTCGCGATGTAGACCCGGCGCTCGCGGACCGCGAGCGCGATGACGATGCCGCGGTCCTCGCCCTTGCGCCCGGCGCCCCAGGTTTCGGCCGCACGCAACGCAAAGCCCTCGATCGGCTCGCCGTCGAGTTCGGGAACGGTGACCACGACCAGTGCGACGCCGGTCTTGTCGAAGAGCGCGGCGTGGCGCTGTTCCATCGCCTGCTCCGTGGCCGGGGCGATGACGTCACCCAGATCGATGACCGAGCGGCCGGCCGGATCGGGGATCGGGATCTCGGCGCGGAGCGACGCGGCCGAGAGGGCCACGGCGATCCAAAAGACGAGGACGAGCCGGCGACCTGACAAGCTTAGCCCCTTTGATTCCGGCCGAACCGCGTTCAGGATCGAACGGACTCGCCCGCGACGTCGCCCATCTTACGCTCTCGCCGCGCGCGAAGGAGCGCGGCCTCGACGTCCAGGTGATCGTCGCCGCAACGCTCGACGTACTCGTCGTAGCTGCCGACGAAGTCCCGCATGCCCGTCGGCGAGATCTCCAGCACGCGCGTGGCGAGCTTGGAGACGAACCAGCGGTCGTGGGAGACGAAGATGATCGTGCCGTCGTAACTCGACAGTCCGCTGGCGAGCGCTTCGATGCCTTCGAGGTCGAGGTGGTTCGTCGGCTCGTCGAGGACCAGCACGTTCGGCTCGGTGACCGACAGGCGCGCGAAGATCAAACGCGCGGCCTCGCCTCCCGAAAGGTTCGTGACCTTTTTCTCCACCTCGTCCTTGCGGAACAGCACCTCGGCGAGCTTGCCGCGAACCCAACCGACCGACTGGCCGGCGCAATAGTCCCAGATCCAGGATTCGAGCGTCGCATTCGAGCCTTCGAGCAGTTCGCGGTGGTCCTGGGCGAAGTAGCCCGGATGCGTTTCGTAGCCCCACTCGACCGTGCCCGCGTCGGCCGGAATCGCGCCGACCGCGATCTTGAGCAGCGTCGACTTGCCGATGCCGTTCGGCCCGATGATCGCCAACTTCTGGCCGCGCTCGACGCGCAGAGTCACGTCGTCGAGCACGTTTTGGTTGCCGTAGCGCTTACTCACACCGTCGATCGACAGCACGATCCTGCCGCTCTGCCGGCAGGACCGGAAACGGAAGGTCGGCCAGCGGCGGGAGCTCTGCGGCAGCTCTTCGATCACGATGCGATCGAGCAGCTTGCCCATGCTCTTCGATTGACGGGCCTTGGTCGGCTTGGCCTTGAAGCGCTCGATCGAGGCCCGGTGCTCGGCGATCTCACGCGTGCGCTGCTCGATCTGGGTCTCCTTGCG
>JANNRU010000420.1:0-2416 GCA_031401755.1 Acidobacteriota bacterium
GACTCGGCCGCGTCGTCACCAACCTGATCGATTTCGCACGAATCGAACGCGGCGGCCTGACGCGACCGTCAACCGAATACGGCGAGATCGAGAGTGCGGTCCGCGAGTCGATCGAGCGCTTCCGCGCGATCTTCGATTCGCGCGGAGCGCCGATCGAGCTGAACGTCCGCCGTCCTTTGCCTTGTGTGGAGTTCGACCGAGACGGGCTCGATCGGATCGTCCAAAACCTCCTCGACAATGCCGAAAAGTACTCGCGCCACGCGGAGGACCGGACGATCCGTGTCGGATTGACGGCGGTCGCGGACGGCGTCGAACTGAGCGTCGCCGATCGCGGGCCGGGCATCCCGCCCGGAATGCGGCGACGGATGTTCCGTCCTTTCTTCCGCGGCACCGGACCCGACGATCCGGCCGGACTCGGCCTTGGTTTGGCGCTCGTGCGCGAACTGGCCGAAGCGCAACGGGCTCGCGTACGATATTCGGATGTCGACGGCGGTGGAGCGCGATTCGCGATCCGTTTTCCGGCCTCTTGAGAGCTTCATCCCCGGACCACCCGCTGACCTCGGTTGAGCGCGGGTGCCCGGCGCAGATAGAATCTGCGGTTTCCAAGGAGTGCTCGCATGAACGCCCCACCCGCTCGCCGTAACTCCCGGGTCCTCGTCGCCGACGCCGTTTCGACTCGTGGCGTCGAGCTTCTGCGCGAAACAGCGGGATTTGAAGTCGACGTGGCGACCGGGCTCACTCCGGCGGAACTGAAGGCCCGGATCGGCGACTACGATGCCCTAATCGTGCGCTCCGCGACGCGTGTCACTGCGGACATCCTCGAATCTGCCGGCCGGCTGCGGGTCGTTGGCCGGGCCGGAACCGGGGTGGACAACATCGACCTCGGTGCGGCGACTCGCGCGGGCGTCGTCGTGATCAACACGCCCGGCGGTAACAGCACCGCGGCCGCAGAGTTGACGATCTCGTTGCTGCTCTGCCTCGCCCGCAATGTGGTCCAGGCTAATTCCGAAATGCGCCAGCATCGCTGGGAACGCAAGCGCTACGCCGGTGTGGAAGTCGCCGGAAAGGTACTCGGGCTCGTCGGACTCGGGCGCATCGGACGTGAGGTCGCACGTGCGGCGCGTGGCCTGCGAATGGAGGTCTGGGGCTATGATCCGCTGGTCTCGTCGCAATCGGCGAGCGATCTCGGAATCCGGCCTGCAGCGCTCGACGAGTTGGTCGCGAACGCCGACTTTATCAGCCTCCACCTGCCACTCGGCGGCGAAACGCGGCACTTGATCGACGCGGCGGCGATCGCCCGCATGAAGCGTGGCGCACGATTGATCAACTGCGCGCGCGGCGGGCTCGTCGACGAGGCCGCGCTCCTCGCCGGCCTGGAGTCGGGGCATCTCTCGGGCGCCGCGCTCGACGTGTTCGAGGCGGAGCCGCCTGTCGATTGGCGCCTCGTCGAACACCCACTCGTCGTCGCGACTCCGCATCTCGGAGCATCGACGTTCGAGGCTCAAGAGCGTGTCGGTACGGAAATCGCCGAGAAGATTCGTGATTACTTGGCCGATGGCGTTATTCTCGATGCGGTCAACTTCCCATCGATCGGTCGGGAAGAGTACGCCGAGGTCGCCCCGTTGATGGATCTCGCCGAACGGTTGGGAAGCTTTATCGGGCAAATCTCCGATGGCGGCCCCCGGCGACTGGAACTCCACGCGCAGGGTGCGTTCTCCCGGCTGACGCTCAAGCCGCTGGCGATGGCCGCAACGAAAGGGCTGTTGGCCAGGGCGGTCGAGGGCGGCGTCTCGTTCGTCAACGCGATGGAACTGGCCGGCGAGCGTGGCATTTCCGTCGAAGAGTCTCGCAGCGACGATGAATCGGACTACGCCGGACTATTGCGCCTGGTCTTGGTCACCGATTCGGGGACGCACCGCGTGGCCGGTACGCGGGTCGGGACTGCACCGCGCCTGGTCGAGGTCGACGGGGTGGCCATCGAGTCGAACCCGTCGGGGCAGCTGCTCTACCTGCACAACCGCGACGTGCCGGGAGTCGTCGGCCGGCTCGGCTCGATGCTCGGCAAGGCCGGCGTCAACATCGCGGGCATCCACCTCGGACGACGCGCGGCCGGGGGTGACGCATTGTCGATCCTGGCACTCGATGGACCCGTTCCTGTCGACACGCTGCGCGAAATCCGCTCGATCCCAGAAATCACCAGCGTGCACACGATCACGATCTGACAGGACCGGCGCCTGACCCAGGTCAAGCGATCAGATTGCGTGACCGATCCGCTCGGTGACCCAGCCGCGGAGCGGCTGCTCCGGTCGCGCGCCGAAGTGTGAGATCACCTCCGCCGCGGCTAGGCTCGCCAATCGTCCGCAGGCCGTGAGGTCTTGACCGCGACACAGTCCATAGAGGAACCCCGCGGCGAAAA
>JANNRU010000421.1:0-6523 GCA_031401755.1 Acidobacteriota bacterium
CCCTTCGCCGATGGCTCGCCCGTCGCTTTTCCTTGCAGCAGCGAGAAACCGGCGTGCATCGCGAGATCGACGAGTTCGGAGAATGCGCGCGAGTAGGTCCGGACTTCCTCGATCGAGAACTGCGGTTCGAGAAGCGTGGCCAGGGTCCCCCTCGTGTAGCCGGGCCGCACGTGGCCATGGCTTGCGTCGGATCGGCCGACGAGCCGTCCGAGCGCGGCGACGGGCGAAGCTCTCAGAGGGTGAGGGACGTTGACCACGAGCGTCCCGGTCGGTCGAAGCACTCGCGCGATCTCGTTCACGAATGCCGCGTCGTCATCGAGATGTTCGAGCAGATCGACCACGACGATGAGGTCGAAACTCTGATCCGCGAACGGTAGGTGGCCCCGCACGATCCTCTCGGCACCCTCACCGACCAACGCGCGGATGGCATCGACCGCTGGCTCGTCGAGGTCGGCGCTCTTCCAGCGCCCCCCTTTTCGGCGTAGGAACAGGCTGATCACGCCGTTGTCACCACCCAGATCTAGGCAGTCCCGATCGGTCGGATCCCCGATCATTCTTTCGATCTCGCGCAGTTTTGCGCGTTTGGGCACAGAGCTGGCGAGCAGCGCTTCGGCCCAGGCCTGCGCCGTGCCGCTCACTGTGGACACTCGCGAAGCCGGCGAGCGACTTGGTCGTAGAACCTCGCGAGTTTCTCGCGAAAGGCCTCACGGCTGTGCTCACGACGCACCCGCTCACGCGCGTTTCCCGCGAGACGCCGACCGAGATCGGGATCGGCCAGGAGCCGCAGCAGCCCATCGGCCAGCGCCCGCGGCTCGGGAGCGACGAGGACCGCGGTTTGGTCGTCGAGAACTTGAGTATGAGTCAGCAGGCGCGTGGCCAGGATCGGTCTTCCCGAGTCCATGTAGGAGTAGACCTTCATCGCCGTGTTCTGGCCGAGGACCCGCGGCGAAACGAGGACGTCCGCGCGCGCGAGCCATCCGGCGAGCTCGGCGAGCGGTCGCGCGCCGATGAACTCCGCCCGACTGCTGAGTCCGGCGGTCGCCACCCGCTCGGCGTACTGTCGGACGTGTGCCGCTGCACCGCCGACAACGACCAGCCGCACCCCGGCCAGCCGCCGCGCGACGTCCGCAAACGCGTCGAGCAGCAGATCGATGCCCTGGTAGGGCTCGAGATTGCCGACGTAGAGCACGACGGGTCCTCGTCCGCTGGCGAGCGGCACCTCGAGGAGTGGGGTGGCGTCGTCGAGCAACGTCGGATCCTCGATGGTCGCGACCGGGGTCTCCGGGGCGAGCGTATGCACACGATCGGCCAATGCGCGACAGACCGCTACGACCCCCAGACTGCCGCGCCAAGCTCGAGCCTCGCAGGCGAGGAGCCAGGGCTCGAGCGGTTTGAGCGCTGGGCGCTTTTCGACAATCTGCTGCGCCAGCGCGGAATCGACGTCACACACGTAGGGCAATCGATAGAGCCGCGAGAGTGCGAGACCGATGAACGAGGCCTCCTCGACGGCATGCACCAGATCGAACCGCTCGCCACGCGCGAGTCCTAGCGCGCGCGCGAACAAGGCTCCGTCATGGGCGAGCTTGCGAAACGAGAACCCCGGACCGACATCACCGAGACCGGGCAGTCGAACGGATCTCAAATGTCGACATCCGGCGATCGGAAGGGAGATACCGCCGGGGAAGGTCACCAACGTCGGCTGGTGACCGAGGCTCGCCAACGCCTCGACGGCGGCACGCACGGCGATTGGCGTACCGCGCTCGACGAAGAACGGCTGCGGAGCCAAGAACAGGATGCGCACCGGCTCAGTCCCCCGCGGCGCCCGCCGCGCAAGCGCGCTCTCGGCGCAGGCGCGATTCGTCCCATCCCAGTTCAGCACCGGCGATCTCGGCCGCGCGCGAAATGACCACCTCGGAGGGCGGACCGGCCGCCGCAAGCGCGGTCCGTCGCATCACGTCGCCCAGCGTCAGGGCCATCTCCTCGCGCACGGCCCAGATCACCTCCCCCACGCGAACCTCCGTGCCGTCGGCCAAGCGCGAGTCCCACCCCGTTTCACGCCGAAAACGATCGGCCAGCGCTAAGGCGCGACCGCCGTGATTTTCGGCAAGCCGCTGCGCGAGCCCGCCGGCCGCGTTGGCCGGAGCCTCTTCGGCGCCCGGAAGCGGCGTCTGGCGCGTGCGGCAGACGGCCGTGGCGTCCCCCAGCCGGGCGACGACACGGTCCACCGCGAGTTCCGCCGCTATCCGGGCGGTCGTGTATTTCGATCCGCGCACGGAAAGCAACCCGTCGAGCCCGGATTTGGCTTGGTCGACGACGCTGAAGCCTTCGACCAACGAACCATCACGCTCGAGTGGGATGAGGCCGGCGTGCGTGGCGATGACGTCGGATTCGGAGATTTCCAAATTGGGCGCCGCCGCATTCAGTTCACCGATCAGCCGTTCGAGGTCTCCGATGTCGGCCCGCGCCCGCGTAGGCAAGCCTGCGATCGGACGGTAGAACGTGCCGGCGAGAGTCCGCCCACGCCATGGGCAACAGAACAGGTACCGACCCGACGCCCCGGGGATTCCGATCGCGAAATCAGCGATCGGCTCCCGCAACACCAAGTTGACGCCCAGGGCCCATTCCCGAGCGACGGCACCGGAAACCAGAGATTCGCTCCAGGGCCCGGCGGCATCGACCACCGCGCGCGCCCGAATCTCGAAACGTCGCTCAGTCCACCGATCGACGACCGTCGCCCCGCGGACGTGTCCGCTGTCGACGACCAAGGACTCGACGGCGGCATAGTTCGCGACGCGCGCTCCGCGCTCGCTCGCACCGATCACGAACGCGAGAGTCAGCCGCTCGGAGTCGAGCATCTGCGCGTCGTACCAGAGGATCCCGCCGCGAAGGCCGCTCTGCGGCAGCGCCGGAACCCGCGCCAGACAGTCGGTCCGCGCCAGCAATCGCGCCGGCGGAACCCGCCGATCCTCGCGGAGCCCGCGATTGCGTCCGATCCCGGCCAGGTTCGCGGCGGCCGCGGCAATGCCGAACGCCGCGTGGCCGCGGGTCAGCCCACCGTAGATCCCGGCGATGCAACCCAACGGACGGCTCAGGTGCGGCGCGACTCGCAGCCAGGCGCTGCGTTCGAGCGTCTGCTCGCGAAGTCCCCGGAAGTTCAGTCGACTCATCCGGCGCAGACCGCCGTGAAGCAGCTTCAGGCTATTCGCCGAGGTCGCGCCTCCGAAATCGTCACGTTCGACGAGCGCGACCGAAAGTCCGCGCAGCACCGCGTCCCAGGCGACGAGCGCGCCGTGAATGCCGCCGCCGACGACGAGTAGGTCGTGGTCGCGATCGGCGAGGGTCCCGAGATCACGACGCATCGGTGACCGCGTCCACACCCGGGGTGTTCAACGCCCGCCGTTTCCGCGTGTCCACTGCTCGGACCCATCCGGAGACCGCGGCTCCAGCTCCCGCACCTCGGGCGTTGCTCGGCGCGACGAGAGGAAGATCACGATCTCGCCGAGAAGGCCGATCGAGACCAGTTGCACGCCGACCACAAACAGCAGAACCCCGAGTAGCAACATGGGTCGGCCGGCGAGGGCCGAGCGACCCAGTAAACGCTCGACGCCGAGCCAAGCGGTGATCCCCGCTCCGGCCAGGAGCAAAAGACCGCCGATACTGCCGAAGAACCGCAACGGCTTGCGCGTGAAACGCACGATGAAGTAAAGCCGCAGCAGATCGAGCAACCGTCGGCCGTAGACCCCGGGCGCTCGCAATCGGAGTCCTCTGTCACCTGCGTGCTGGGGCACGGGAATCTCGATCACTTCGAGTCCGGCCTGTGTCGCGACCACGGGGACAAACCGGTGTTGGTCCCCATAGAGATCGAGCCGGCGCGCGGCCTCACGCTTCATGCCGCGCAACCCGCAGGTGAGATCGCGGAAATCGATCCCGGTCAGGCGGCGAACTAGGCGATGGAACAATCGATTCTGTAAGCGGTTGACCCACGGATCGGCGCGGGGTTCTCGGCAAGTGACGACGACGTCGTGACCGGCGTCCAGGCGCGCCAATAGATCGATCACCGCTCGCGGCTCGACCTGGGGTCGGTCGGGAATCGTCAGCACGAACCGTCCACGGGCTCGATCGAACCCGAACGCCAATGCCGAGGCCTCGCCGAATCCGCGTGCCATGCACCAGACGCGAATGCTCCCCGCCGGGAGGGTCACGTCCTCGAGCGATCCGGCGATGTCGCGGGCCTGCCCATCGATGACGTAGAGAAATTCGTACGATCTGCCCGTGGCGGCGAGCGCGTCGCGAAAACCCGCATGAACCGCGGCCAGCTCACGCGAAGCGGGCCCCACCGCGCAGACGACACTGATCTCGGGAGCTTGTGGATCCTCGAACCCGGCGCTCACACGGGCCTCCCGGCCCGCGGCCGCCACTCGGCCGCGAGGGCGGCGACGAATCGGCGCAGGTGTACCCGATCGACGTGCCACACGTAGATCTCGCTCAGTGCGGCCAGGATCGCCAAGTGGCCCGCGAGGTAGGCAAAAATCACGGCGAGCGCGGCGAAAACGATCGTGTCCGGTTCGGTCGCGTCCCCAAAAGCCCCGCCGACCCAGATCGCCGTCGCCGCCACGGCGAGCAGGACCCAAGGCAGCGCGAGCAGTGCGAAGCCACGGCCCGGACGTGTCGCAAAGCCGGTGATCATCTTGGTCGTCAACATGTCCCCGACGACCTTGAAGGTCCGCGACAACCCGTACTTGGCCTGACCGCGAAGCCGCGGATGGTGACGAACCTCGCGCTCTCCGATCCTGGCGCCGGTGAGCGTCGAGAGCGCCGGAAGAAATCGGTGCATCTCGGAGTAGAGATGAAGCGAGCGGACCACCTCGGCGCGGAACGCCTTGAGCGTGCAACCGTTGTCGTGCACGGGGACCCCGGTCAGCAGCGCGATCAGCCAGTTCGCCACCCGCGAAGGGAGCTTACGGGTCCACAACGCGTCCTGACGCTGGCGCCGCCACCCGCAGATGACATCGAACCCGGAGTCGAGCTCGGAAACGAGTGCGGGAATGTCCTCGGGATCGTTCTGGAGATCCCCATCCATGCTGACGACCACCGCACCGCGAGCGCGCGCGAAGCCCGCGGCGAGCGCGAGAGTCTGACCCGAGTTCCGCCCGAGGCTCAAGACGCGGAATCGACGATCGGAGCACGCCTCCCGTCCGGCCAGGTCCAGCGTCCGATCGCGGCTACCGTCGTCGACCAGGAGGACTTCCCACGATCGCGCCCAGCGATCGAGCGCCGCGCGCAGGGCGGCACACAAAGGCTCGACGTTTTCTTCCTCGTCAAACAGCGGGATGACGATCGAAACCTCTGGAATGTCGCGCATGGGGTGCCCGCGGGGAATCTATCCCCCCGTCCTGGGCAAGGCCAGGCCCGAGTGGACCGCGGCCCTTGGAAATCGGACCCCCGAACGATCAGAAGTTCGGGGGCCCGTGTCGGAGTCGGGTGGGATCGCCGTCGACTACTGGGCGCGAACGCGAATCTCCGCAGCGGTCGCCCAGCGGTTGCCATTGATTTCGCTCAGCGTCCGCAACCGGATATAGCGGCCTGAGGTCGGCGTGAAGCTCACCACGCGCTCGGTCATCGGGGAGCCTGGGGTGACGAGCGCGCCCGTGACGACCGTCGTCCAGTTCGTGCCGTCGGGGCTGACCGCGAATTCGTAGTTACGGATCGCACCATTCGTGCCACCATCCTGTCGCGGGAGGTAGGTGAACCCGCACATCGTGCGCGGCGTGCCCGTGTCGATGCGGATCTCGTGCGGGTGGTTCGGCGGGTTGGAACCGCTCCAGCGCGTGTGCCAGACGGTCTGCGAGTTGGCGTCCAAGACATTCGCCGCACGACCGTTCTCGCCCGTGGTCTCTTCGCTACTGACGAAGACGATGGCATGACCCGCAGGAGAGACCACGCTACATGCCGCGGCGGCCTGCACGGTCACGGTCCTCGTCCCGCTCGAGCAGTTCGTCGCCGAGTCGCAGACTTGCAGCGTCACCGGGTAGTCCGCGGCCGGACAGCTGAAGGTCACCGTGCCCGGATCCTCCGCCGTCGACGACGTCGGAGAAGCACACGCCGGGAAGCTCCAGGCCCGGGTCAACGGTAACTGGTTGTCCGGATCGGTCGCAGTCGAAGCGAAGCTCACTGTGCCCCCCGTCGTGATCGACGGGTTCGTCGCCGGCTGATCGATCGTCACCGTCGGCGGCTGCCCCCCGGTTCCCTGCACCGTCACCGTACGTGTCGCGCTCGAGCAGTTCGTCGCCGAGTCGCAGACTTGCAACGTTACCGGGTAGGCCGCGGCCGGACAGTTGAAGGTCACCGTGCCCGGGTCCTCCGTCGTCGACGACGTCGGAGAAGCACACGCCAGAAAGCTCCAGGCCCAGGTCAACGGTAACTGGTTGTCCGGGTCGCTTGCGGTCGAAGCGAAGCTCACCGTGCCCCCCGTCGTGATCGACGGGTTCGTCGCCGGCTGATCGATCGTCACCGTCGGCGGCTG
>JANNRU010000422.1:0-2133 GCA_031401755.1 Acidobacteriota bacterium
CCCCAGAAACAGGCGCAAGGCGAGAAAGGCGGAGGTCAGTGTGCCCGGTACCGCGATCAGTCGTTCGGCCAGGTCGGCCTTTTCGATCGGAGCTCGGGCGACGATGCAAGGACCATAGCCGTCCCCCATGCTGGCGCCGCAGGGCATCAGCGCGTATCGGTCCGCGAGGTGGGCGTAGGCGTGGAGGCTGGCTGCCGTCACCTCCAATTCGCCGTGAAGTGCCCGACGATTCAACTCCTCGATTCCCTCGAGCACCTGCTCGATCTCGTAGTCACCCGTGTCGATGCGGCCGGAAGCGATGCCGAAAAACATGAATGCGTCGTCCGGGTCGGGGCTGTGCCCAACGCGGACGTGCCGACGCGTCGTCATGACCGATCTCCTAGCGCTGCAACGATTCTCCAGTCTAGCAGGCGATCGCGGTTGCAAAGGGGCCGAACTTGCCCGCGGGCCCAAGTTCATCGACAATAGCGGAGTCAAGAGAGCGGGGGCGAGATTGGATTCCGAACTTTCCGAGAGGGTCACGGATCGGGCCAGGCGGCTTGGCGCGACGTTGATCGAATGGCGCCGAGATTTGCATCGTCACCCGGAGCTGGGCTTCGAGGAACACTGGACCGCAGCCTACGTGGTCGATCGGTTGCGCACCCTTGGACTCGATCTGCGATGCGGTGTCGCCGGTACCGGGGTAGTGGCGACGTTGCGGGCGACCCACCCGATACGATCGACGATGCTGCTTCGTGCGGACATGGATGCGCTACCGATCCGCGAGGTTGCAGGTCGGGCCTACGGATCCGAGATCGACGGACGGATGCATGCCTGCGGCCACGATGGTCACATGGCGATGCTCCTCGGCGCGGCGTCGATCTTAGCCGCCGAGCGCGAATCGCTACCCGGAGACGTCGTCCTGTGCTTCCAGCCCGGCGAAGAGGGCCACGGTGGCGCAATGAAGATGATCGAGGCGGGCGTTCTCGAGTGGGACGACGTTCGCGAGGCGTACGGAGTCCATCTCTGGTCGCCGTTCCCCGCCGGATCGTTCCATGTCCGGCCTGGACCGGCAATGGCGGCGCAAGATGAGTTCCATGCCAAGGTGATCGGACGCGGCGGTCACGGCGCTCTGCCTCACGCGGCGATCGATCCGATCGTGGCGGCGGCACACGTGGTCAGCGCACTGCAAACGATAGTCTCACGCTCGGTCGATCCGATCGAACCGGCGGTGGTCACAGTCGGTCTGTTCCACTCCGGGACGGCGCCGAACGTGATTCCGCACGAGGCAGTTCTCGGAGGAACGCTTCGTTCGTTTTCGGAGCCGGTCCGTCAGCGACTACGGACTCGCGTGCGCGAAGTAATCGAGTCCACGTCGACCGCGTTCGGCTGTCGCGCCGAGATCCAGATTGTCGAAGGCTATCCCGCCTTGATCAACGAACCCGCGGCGGCGGCGCGAATGCGCCAGGTGGCCGAAACGGTCTTCGGACCGGATCGAGTGCACGAGATGCGGCCCGTCGCAGCGGCGGAGGATTTTGCCTATTTTCTCGAACGGCGTCCGGGAGCCTTTGCGTTCGTTGGCGCAGGAAACGCCGAGCGCCAGATCACCGCCCCCCACCACTCGAACGCCTTTGACATTGACGAGTCGGTGTTGCCCCTGGGCAGCGAACTGTTCGCTCGGCTCGCGCTCGTCCGCTGATCAGCCAGGCCGCCGCCGTAGAGCGCGCCCGATTCGCTCGGCCAGCCGGGGTGGCATCAGTGGGACCGAACCACCAGAACCACCGCCGACGCGATCAGCGCTGAGCCGACGAGAAAGCTGGTGTCGATCGTTTCCCCGAGCGCCAACAGGCCAAAAAGCACGGCGACTACCGGTTGCAGGAAGTAAAAGAGCGCCACCACGCTCGACTCCCGGCGGGCCAGCGCCCAGTAGGTCAGTGCGTAGGCCAGCGCTGTGGGGACCAGGATGATGAACAGGGCCAGCATCCAGGCCCGTAACGACAGCCCGTCCAGGCCGGCCGATGCCAAAATTGGTGAGCCCCAGAGGAGCAAGGGTACCGAACCGAACCCGAACAACAACCCGGTGGCGACGAGCGGGTCGACGCTTCCGAGGAGGCGCTTGGAGATCACCAGAAACACCGAGTACGAAAGTGCGTT
>JANNRU010000423.1:0-2855 GCA_031401755.1 Acidobacteriota bacterium
GCCGAGCCGACCGCGTTCTACAACTCGTGGGCGAAGTTCAAACCGGGCACGTCGGTGACGTTGGAGCAGGTCCGCGGGGGTCATGCAGGACGGACTGATCCCAGCGAAGACGGTCGCATTTCTACTGGGCGTTCGCGTCTCCACGGTTTACTCCCTTTGCAAGCGACGGTCGATCCCGCACGTTCGAATAGCGGAAGGCGCTCGCCGGCCGTTGATCCGATTCCGGGCTGACGATATCGAACGGTTCATCAAGGAGCGCACCTCGGTCGAAGACCGCCGCGAGGCGGCACGATGAGCGCCGCAGACACCGTTCACGAGTTCCTTGCGGTTCTGGCGCCGCCTCAAGACCAGTTCCTCGAGATCCGGACGATCGTCCCAGACTCCCAGGGAGCCCGACAGACGTTCTGCAGCTCGGTTGGGGAGGCGGTTCGCGCGGCGCTTGCCTGGAACACCCATGCGAACGTCTACGTCGGCGCAGCGCCACGGATGGTCCGTAGTGGTTCACGCTCTGCGATCGACACCGTAGTTGGCGCATGGGCCGACCTGGACTTTCACAAGATTGATCCAACGAATCGCGATCGGGCACTCGCTATCGCGCACCGACGGCTGGCAGATCTCGATCTCCCTCCGACGCGAATCGTCTTCACGGGCAATGGGGTTCAGCCGTGGTGGCTCTTGACAGAACCGCGGCGCATCGGCATCGACCACCCAGGCGAGCTCTTCGAGGGGATCAACCTCGGCCTCGCGCGACTCCTCGGCGGTGACGCCGTGCACGATCTCCCACGCGTGCTCCGCGTACCGGGGACCATGAATTTCCCAGACGCCACGAAACGCGAGCGCGGCTGCGTGCCGATCCTGGCGACACTACTCGTCTCGGACGGACCACGACATGACCTGGAACGGCTCTCGATGTTTGCGGTGGAGGTTTCGTCCAGTTCGCCACACCGTGCCAATGCTCCCCGCTCCGCCGTGAGCACTCCGCCGGATGACGCCGTCTTAGATACGTTTCGAGGGCTGCTCCGGTCACTCAGCAAGTCCCACTCTCTCGTCCGAACTTGGCGCGGTGATCGCGTCTTGCAAGACGGCTCGCGCTCAGGCTGGGACATGGCGCTGACTCACCAACTCGTGCGCGTCGGCATCCGTGAGTCTTTCATTCATTCCGTCCTCAAGGCGTTCCGACTCGGGAGAGGGATGAATGCGTCGGATGGGTACCGGCAGCGAACTGTGACAAAGGCTCTCCAGTCGAAGGGCGGACGCGATGGACATCGAAGATCTGGTTGATCTCGACGCTTACGAACAACTGGTCACGGCGGGCAACTACATCCTCGTTCCGGGTTCCCACATGGACGACAGGGGGACGACCTTCGAGGTCGGAACCGATGTCTTCACTGAGGAATCTCTGAATGCCATCGCGCCGGGCGCATTGTATCGCTGGGATCGTGTCGTCGGTGAGCTCGTCGGCTCGCCTGGTGATCAACGATTCGTAGCCGTGTCGGAGCATCGTCTGCGCGCGATTGCAGACAGCCACGTCAAGTTTGCGAGGTGGAAGAGCAAGCGCGATGAGGGAGCGGTACGGGTCTATACCGCATGCACGCGCGATCTGGCGGGCCTCATCCTTGCGGCTGCGGGACTGTCGCCACAAGTCAGAGAACTGAAACTCCTGACTCGGTATCCCGTCTACGGCCCCGACTTTGAACTCAGTGCACGAGGATGGAATGAGAGTTCCGGAATCTACTACGACGAGCCAGACGATCTACTCGGACTCGCTCCGTCGTCTAACCCGTCGCTCGACGTTCTCGATGACCTCGTAATTGACTTCCCCTTCAAGGACGACGCGTCGCGACACAACGTCTTCGGAATGATGCTCACGCTAATCGTCCGGATGGCAATCGCTGGCAACGTCCCGATCACCCTCGTGATCGCGGCATTGGAGCGTGTGGGAAAAGGAAAGCTACTCGAAGCCGTCATTGGAGGCGCGATTCTGGGTCAAGCCCTGCCGACGATGCAATTGGGCTCCCAAGAGGAGGAGCGCGAAAAGAGAATCACCAGCTTGATGCTCGAGGGCGCGACAGCGGTACACCTCGACAATCTCCCCACGGACGAGGTTCTGGATTCCGCGGCCCTGGCATCCCTTGTGACGTCGCGCCTATGGAAGGGTCGCCTCCTCGGGAAGTCACAGACCGTGACGTTGCAGAACAACCTCGTCGTGCTGATGAGCGGGAATAACGTTCGTGCGACGGGGGAATTGGTGAAGCGCACCGTCCCGATCGTTCTTCAGCCCCTCGACGACCACCCCGAAGATCGAACCGATTTCCTACACCCCGATATCGAAGCCCATGCGACCAAAAGCCGACGGGTCGTCATCGAGACTTTGACGGGATTTGTCGAGTATTGGAAGGCGGCTGGCAGGCCTGGCTGCGACCGCCGAATGGGAGGCTTCGAGTCGTGGGTTCAGGTCGTTGGCGGAATCCTCGTTCACGCCGGGGCCACCGCGTGGCTTTCGAACTACAAGGCCTGGATCAAGCGGGGTGACGAGTGGTCAGCCGACGCCGAGGAGCTCGTCGAGGCCTGGGCCGATCAATTCGGCACCATGGAGGTAACGGCGAGCCAAGTCCTCAAGCTCGTAAAGGACACGGAGACCTTTCCCGTCGTCACGTCGAGGCCGTTGGCGGGCCAGGTGGTATCGCTGGCCAGGCGCGTGCTTCGGCCGCTGACGGACCGTCCGGTCGGCGACTGGGTCGTCATTCGCGTGGGGCACGGCGGCGCCTCCCGTTACCGACTTGAGAGGCAACCACCGATATGAGCCGCAATGGTGGACTCCACGCGGCGAGATCTGTGTGGGTTCCGTGGGTTAC
>JANNRU010000424.1:0-2807 GCA_031401755.1 Acidobacteriota bacterium
TGCAGCAGCATCGTCTTGCCGGTTCGCGGTGGGGCGACGATCAGTCCGCGCTGACCCTTGCCGATCGGTGTCAGCAGGTCGAGGATTCGGCCCGACAGGTTTTCCGAGGTGGTCTCCAGGCGCAACTGTTCCTGCGGATAAAGCGGGGTCAGATTGTCGAACAGGTTGCGTTCGCGAATCCGGTCCGGATCGTCGAAGTTGACGGCCAGTACCTTGATCAGTGCAAAGTAGTTTTCGTCCTGTTTCGGAGGGCGAACCTGGCCCGACACGGTGTCACCCGTGATCAGGCCGAAGCGTTTGATCTGCGACGGCGAGACGTAGATATCGTCGGGCCCCGGAAGGTAGTTGTAATCGGGATGGCGCAGGAAGCCGTAGCCGTCCTGCAAGATTTGGAGCACGCCTTCTGCGAAGACCAGTCCGCTGCGTTCGGACTGGGCCTTCATGATCTCGAAGATCAACTCTTGCTTGCGCAGCGAAGAGGCGCTGGGAATCTCCAACGCTCTCGCGGCGGCGGCAAGATCGATGTTGCTCATGCGGTAGAGGAGGTTCAGGTCGACGACGTGCGATCCATCCGCCACAATCTCTGAGACTCCGCCGGTTTCGGGGAGGGCTTCTTCCTGGTCCGGACTGGGGCCAACCGCGACGCCGCCCTCGCGTCGCCGCCCTCGGCGGTCCCCACCATTCGGCACACGCCGGCCCCGCGGGCGTTCATCGGACATGCAAGCTCTCCTTCGCTACCCCTGGCGGGCGACCCATCGGGGCTGCTGCACTCATTCGTGGCTCATGCTTAACCGTTTGATGTCGGTCAACGATCGTGTGGGTTCGGGAGTTCAAGACCTCGGCGATCGGCTCCAGGTGGGCACGCCGCGCCTCTTGAACCGCGAACCATATCATGGATTTAGGGCCGAGAGCTAGAGGCCCGTGCCATCGGGCCTGCATCCCAGAACCCGTGCGGTCTCCGGCGCGCGCGCCGCGACCGCTGCGGAACTCAACTCGGAGTGTAGACGGGCCAGATCGGCGGGCGTGTCGATGTCGTACCAGGGCTCGAGCTCTTCGGCGGCGAGTCCGGCCTCTGCGATCTTTCGCCGCGTGGCCGAGAGCACCTCGGAGGTCCCCCACGGAATGCCCGCGAACAGGGCCGGGGCCCGGAGGCTCAGACCGATCAGCACGTAGCCACCGTCCTCCGCGGGCCCCAGGACGACCTCGGCCGGGCCATCGAGGATTCGTTGCGCTCGGTGAAGGTGCGAGATTGGCAGCGTCGGGCAGTCCGCTCCGATCACCACGACCGAGCGTGCGCCTTCTCCCAGTCCACGAGCGATGGCCCGGTCGAGTCGCTGGCCCAGATCGCCTGGACCTTGAAGGGCAAATGCGAAGCGCGAGATCCGGGCGTCCAACCGCGCCTCTACCGGGGTCCACGGGCGATCGAGGCACAACTCGACGTGGACGCCAGGCTCGGCCGACAAGGTGTCGAGTAATGACAGCTGATCAGCGAGGAAAGCGCAGTAGATTGTAAGCGCCTCAGCGGGGGCGATCCTCACGGACAGGCGGGTCTTGACCGCCCCCAGGCGGGGCACCTTGCTGAACAAGACGACGCGGCGCACCGGGCCCATTGTAACGGATAATGGCGACGGGATGATCCGACCGATCGGTGTCGTACTCGCGGGCGGTGCCGGGAAGCGCTTTGGCCAACCCAAGGGCGAGGCGCTTTTCGAAGCGCGGACCTGGGCCACGAGAGCCGCGGAGACACTTGCGCGGGTCTGCGACGGAGTCGTGATCAGTGTCCGTCCAGGGGGCGCAAATCCAGCTCCCGGTTTCACCGTGATCGAAGACGCCCCTCCTGGTGGGTGTGGACCGCTGGCCGGGATCCTCTCGGCATTCGACTCCACCGCGTCCAGCGACCTCTTGGTCTTGGCCTGTGATTACACGTGGGTCGATGCGCAGCTGCTCGGGCAACTCCTCGCGCTGGCGCCGCCCGGCGCCGACTGGATCTTCCCCGTCGATCTCGCGGGGCGAGATCATCCGCTCGTCGGCCTCTGGCGCCGGGGTTTAGCGGACCGGGTGCGGGGTGCGGTCCACACCGGCCAGTTCGCGGTCCGCACTCTGATCGACCGGTCGCGAGTGCGCCGGGTCTTGCCCCACGAACTCGGGTTGCGCGCGGATGACCGCCGCCTGACCAACGTCAACCGAGCCGAAGACCTCGTTCGGGATCCTCCGCGGCCCTAGGACACGGGCCCGCGAACGATTTCATGCAAGCTCGCCAAGCGTGAGCTGCAACGCGCGCCAGAACCGTCCGACCGAGGGGATGTGCACGCGCTCGTCGGGAGAGTGCGCGCCCCGAATCTCAGGGCCGAAGGAAACCATGTCGATTCCGGGAATCCGTTCTCCCAGCAAACCGCACTCGAGGCCGGCGTGAACGGCGGTCACCTCCGGATCCGTTCCCCAGATCTTGGAATAGACGCCGCGAACCACCCCTAGGACCGGCGAGGCGAGATCCGGCTGCCAGCCTGGGTAGCCGTCGTGGGCCTCGATCCTCGCACCGGCCAGCGCCGCGGCCGCCCGGATCCCCCGAACGATGCCAGTCAGCGCGGATCCGACGCTGCTGCGGCTGCTCGTCGTCACTCGCAGTAGCGCAGGCTCGGTTCGCACGACCGCCAGGTTGCTCGAAGACTCGACGAGGCCCGGGATCTGACGGCTCATCGCCAGCACACCGTGCGGCAGGACGGCGAGGAGCGCGAGCAGACGGTCGCGCTCCGCGCGCACGACGGGTGCCGTCTCATGCCCGCCGGCGGTCAGCGTCACCACGACCC
>JANNRU010000425.1:0-6218 GCA_031401755.1 Acidobacteriota bacterium
CAGCTCGTCGATCGCCGCTTCTGCCGTCGTAATGTCGAGCCGTGTGCGATCGAGCGCGACGACCAGGTCCTCGAGCTGCGCCAGGCCAGCGGCTTCCGAGGCACCCAGATCCTCCTGCGCTTTCAGCCATTCGCTGTTGGCACGCGCCGCCGCGAGCTGTCGTTCGTCATGGACGCGCGCCGGGAGTAGCGCGGCCGGAACGGCGGCCGCCAGCCGCGCCTGCGCCAGCGCGACCCGTCGACTCTCCAGCGCGAACGCCTTCTCTTCGCGCTGCGCAGCGAGCTCGGCGCGCTTTCGTGCGAGCTCACTGCCCGCACGGTCAAGCGCGAGGCGGCGCTGCTCGATCTCGCCCGTGAACGGCGCGGGGTCGAGTTCGACGACGATCTCCCCGGCGCGGACGATCGCCCCATCCTCGGCCAGCCAGCGGATCGGAAGATTCCAGACCGGCGTCCGGGGTACGAGAATCCGTTCCGCCCGCGTCGAGCGGACCTCCCCGGTGAGCAGAAAGCGGGTTTGGTGGGGGCCACGACGAACGCTCAGTGGCTCACCCGCGGAAACCGCGTCGATCACCCGCGCGGGGTCGGCCGACCCCGGCGAGCACGAGAGTGTCGTGAATGTCAGCACCGTGGCGGCTGAATCCCGAAGTCTTCGCAGTGCTCGTCGGTCGTTCATACTCAACCCAGTCGAGAATACGGGACCGGGTGCGCGGGTGTCCAGCCGCACGGCCAGAGCGAGGCGGGCGACGGCAGCCTCTCGCCGATCTAAACTACTCCAGTCGCTTGGATTCCTTGGAGTCTTCGCCGTGCGAACGTTCGTAATCGTGGTCCTCGTCGCTCTCATCGGTTCGACAGCCCATACCCCCGCGACCGCCGGCCGCGCCGCCGATGTTCGGCGGGAGTCCTTCGAACTGCTCAACCAAGGGGTCGCCGCCTATCGGCGGGGCGAGTTCGCTGAGGCGGTGCGCGTGCTGGAGCGCGCGCAGGCCATCGCGCTGAACAGTTTTTCGGCGAATTACTATCTGGGGCTGGCGCTCCTCGGAGACCGTCGGCCCGCGCCCGCGATCGAATCGTTGCTCGTGGCGATCGACCTGGAACCGCGCCACCTGCAGGCGCTGGCGGCTCTCGGCGACGCCTATCTGTCCCTCGGTGATCTGAGCGAGGCGCGCGCGGCGTTCACCCGCGCGCTGAAATTGGGATCGAGCTACGCCCCCGCCATGGACGGACTCGCGCGGGGACTGGAGGCGGCGGGCGACGATACGCGGGCGATCGAGCAGTACCGCTCCGCGATCGCCGCGAACGCGGGCTATGCACCACCCTACACCCACCTCGGCGATCTGCTGCTGCGCCGCGGGCGGATCGAGGAGGCCGTGACGTTGCTCGAAGAGGCGGTCGCGATCCGGCCGGATTTTGGCGAAGGACTGAATCGATTGGCCGCAGCCTACGGCAGGCTCGGGCTGGTCGATGAAGCGTTGGTCACCGCCCGCCGCGCGATCGAGGTCGAGCCTTCGAACGCCGACCATCGGGTGCGCCTGGGCGAGCTTGAGCTCGAAGGCGGTCTCACAGCGTCCGCTGCTCGTTCGTTCGCGGCCGCCCTCGAACTGCGAGCCGATAGCGTCTCCGCGCTCATCGGTCTGGCCGAGATCGCTCGGCGATCGGGGGACTGGGACCGCGCGTTTGCCCAACTCGACCTTGCTTCGGCGCTGGACCCGTTGGATTCACGGCAGTCGACGGTCCTGAACGAGCGACGGCAGCGCTATCTCGTCGAACGCGAGGCCTTGACGTCGGTCGCCTCTCGCATCGCCGCGGGCGCGGCCACGCCCGCAGACCTCGAACGGTCGGCGGAGATCCACGCCATGCGGGGCGAGTGGAACGAGGCCGCCGATCTGCGCCGACAAGCGGCTGGCAACAACGCGATGGACGAGCGACTCGCCTGGTACTTGCTTCGTGCGAGCCGCCCGCGCGAAGCCCTGGCAATCTACGAGCGACTCGCCCTAGATTCCGCCGAATCGCGACACGAGGTCAATCGCGGGGTCGCGCACGTCGCTCTGGGAGCGGAGACCGCAGCCGAGGTCGCTTTTCGCAAGGCGCTCGAAGAAGACCCGGCGCGCGCGGTGGCCTGGCTGTATCTGGGAAACGTCTACTTGCGCGCAGAACGCAGGCCGGAGGCCGTGCGGGCCTACCGGGAGTTCTTGAACCTCGATCCGCAGGGCGAGGCCGCCGAGAGGGTGCGACGGATCCTGCGCCAGATCGCGCCCGACCAGGTGCCGCATCCGATCGCACCGGCACAGGCGGCTGGGGCGCCAGGGTGAACCGCACGGTCCTCGTGCTCGCGATCCTGGCCACCGTCGCCGCGGCGCAGGAACCAGCCCGGCGAGGCTTTAACGTGAAAATCGTCGAGCCCGCCGACGGCGGGGTGGTCCTCGGCCGCTCGCGGATCGCAGCCGAGGTCGAGATCGCTGATCGCCGACTGATCGAGCGAGTCGAGTTCGCAATCGACGACCGCGTCGTCTTCGTCGATCGCGAGCCGCCGTGGGAGTTCGTCTACGACTTCGGTGAGGTCGGCAAGACTTGGGTCGTGCGCGTCGCGGCCTTTCACGCCGAAGGCATCAAGGTCGACGACGCCATCGTCACGCGCCGCCCAGCCTTTGTCAGCGTCGAGTTCGTCAACCGGGTCGTTCTGGCCGTATCGGCCCGCGACAAAGACGGCCATTTCGTGACCGACCTCACCCGCGACGAATTGTCGGTTCTCGAGGACGGTCAGCCTCAAAAAATCCTCGACTTCTATCGCGACGAACGCCCGTTCCACCTGGCGCTGCTGCTCGACAGCTCGGGATCGATCAAGGAAGAGATCAAATACGTGCACGAGGCCGCGAGCGCTTTCGTCGACTCGCTGCAACCGGACGACCGCGCACTGGTGATCGACTATGACGACAAGGTCTATCTACTCCAGGGACTGACCTCCGACCGAGAAGCACTGCGCCAGGCGATCTCGAGCACCGAGGCGATCGGCGGGACCGCGCTCTACGACGCGATCGACGCGGCGTTTCGACTGCTCGCGCCGATCGACGGGCGCAAGGCGGTGGTCGTCCTGTCGGACGGAGACGACAGTTCGAGCCGCCGGAAGCTCGATCAATTGATCGACGCGGCCCAGTCCTCGGACCTGAGCATCTTCGCCATTGCCCTCGGCGGAGGAGCCGACGGCGGCCCGCGCAAGAGCGTGATGCGCAAACTCTCCGCGGAGACCGGGGGACGCTTTCATCTGGCGCAAAATCCAGAAGACCTCGCGAAGATCTATCGTGACATCGCCGACGAGTTGAGGTCGCAGTACTACGTCAGTTACTCGACAACGAACGAGCGCTGGGACGGACGATTGATCCCGATTGGACTGCGTACGACGCGGGAGGGCATCGACGTGCGCACGCGCGCAGGCTACCTGGCCAGACGGCTCGAAATCGGCGCCCCGTCCGGCGGCAACGGAAGCTCGGGCGGCATCAACTCGAGCGGCGACGGTTCGTAGTCCGCCGGCTGGCGCACGAGACTCACATCGAGACCGACCGGGCCGTTCAAGTCGAGGTCCGCACGCACGGACAACCAACCGACACCGCGGATCTGCAGTTCCCACAGACCGGCAGCTAGCTCTCCGCTGTCGAATTCGCCGTGGGGGTCTGTACGCAGCGTCCGCGGCTCGCCCTCACCGCCAAGCGGCCGGAGCTGGAGCGGGATCTGGGTCGGGGACGTTCCCTCCTCGGTACGCACGCGCCCGCGCAGGCGTGCCGACGTTCCCGCAACCGAACGAAGCGACGTCGGCTCCGGGGCGGCGCCCTCGCGCAACAGGGTGAGGTCGACGATCGCCCGGTAGGGCCGGCGAACGACGATCCCGTCCTTGGTCACTCCCGTGAAACCCGGTCGGCGCACGTCGAGTCGATAGCGGCCGTCCTCGAGCCCTTCGAACCGAAATGCGCCGTGACCGTTGGTGGAGGTCAATGCGAGGCGCCCAGGCGCGTCCTCGGCGGTCAACAGGACGGTCGCGCCGGCGACACCCCGGTTCCGCCCCATCTCCACGCGGCCGGAGAGCTCGCCCGCTGCGAGTGGGGTGTCTGGCGCACCGGCTGACGGCGCGCCCGAATCCGAACGGACCGGCACCAGCGCCAAGGCCGCGAGCCCGCAGACGATGACCGTGCCTCGATTGAATCTCACCCGTTGAAACATGCCTGGATTATAGGGGTGCAAGAGATTTCCCGCGGGCGCCTTGACGGGGAGGGGGCGCTCCCCTAACATTCGGGCTTTGTCGCCGCAGTCGGTCGTCGTCGCTCGACTTCGCACGCGGGTGCGGGGCGCCGGCGGTCCGAGGGCGGTTAGCTCAGTTGGTAGAGCACCTGCCTTACACGCAGGGAGTCGCTGGTTCGAGTCCAGCACCGCCCACCAGCGAGGCGTGCGGAGCCGTGGTGCAGTTGGTTAGCACACCGGACTGTCACTCCGGAGGTCGCGGGTTCGAGCCCCGTCGGCTCCGCCATTGAACGACGGGCGCGGCCGAGCAGATTGCGCCCGCGCCCGCCGGGTCGTCTTCGAGCGACTCGCCTCTCACGGCGCGAGCCGAGGACTCATTGTTCGTCCCGCCAGTAGTCCACCGCGTCGGCCACGCGAAAGATCTTGCGAATCGAGTCCGGCGAGGTCGGTGCGCCAGGAAAGGTCCCGGCGGTGACGGAGATTTTCCCCGAGTCGGGAAACTCGACGATCTCGGGCAGTTCCATCGTGCTCACCGCCAGATAGCGCAACGGCAAGGATGAGTCGTTGACGAACTGGTGGGCCGACTCCGGTCCCGGCGGCAGGCAAATGCAGTCTCCAGTGCGAATCGGGTGCAGTTCGCCGTTGATGCGCACGGATCCCCGGCCTTCGAGAACGACAAACAATTCCTCGTTGACCCGATGGGCGTGGTAAGGAAACGCGCACTTGCCGGGCGGGATCACCGTGACGTTGAACCCGAGCTTCTGAGACCCGAGGACCTGCCCGACCTCGGCCATTTCGTACGCGTACCTCTCGCCCTCGGCCGACTTTTCGAACGCGACGTGTTCCAGGTTCACGATGCGTGAGCTCATCATCTCCTCCTTCCGTCGCTGGCGTTTCGCGGTGACTCTAGCCGGTCCCGAGGGCCCGCAAGAACTCCTCGCGCCTCAAGAACTTCGAGCGCACGCGACCCGCACGGCGGCCGCGTTCGAGCTCGAGCGCATCGAGTATCCTCCAATCTTCCCAGGAAACGAATCGTATTCCACGGCGCTCGAGCAACGGGACCAGATCGAGCGCGAACGCCCCCGTCCCCGACGAGGCCTCCCGATCTTCGGACATCGAGCGCACCGTCTCCGAGGCGTCGGGTTTGTTGGTGCCGAGAACCCCGGTCGGACCGCGCTTGATCCAGCCGGCGACATAAAGGCGCGGGACGGGATCACCGGCCGGTCGGTCGAGCACGCGACCGTTTTCCGAGGGAATCGTTCCCCGGCACTCATCGAACGGCGCACCGGCCACGGGCACCCCGCGATAGCCGACCGCACGAATGACCAGACCGACGTCGAGCCGCTCCGTGCGCGTCATCGCCTGGGCGACGCCCTCGTTATGTGCGAGCGTCAACCCGACCACTCGACCCGTCGCGTCGCCGTGAAGCTCGAGCGGCGAGACCCCGAAACGGAACTTGATGCGGCGGTCGACCTTCGGATCGGGGGGCACGGCGAAGCGTGAGAGGCTCTCGAGCTTCATCCGCGTCATCCGGTCGACACCGGCCGCGTGGTCGATCTCTTCCGGGTTGACCAGCACTTGCAGTCCGCGGATCAGGCCCAACTCCCGCACCTCCGCGGGGGTGAACGCGGCCTGGGCGGGACCGCGACGGCCCAAAACGTAACACTCCCGGATACGGCCGCCACGAAGCGCGTTCAATGCGGGCTCGGCGATATCGGTGGTCTCGAGATCCCGGGGATCGCTCATCAAGATCCGCGCAACGTCGAGCGCCACGTTGCCGACGCCGATCACCGCCGCTCGTTCGACTGCCAGATCGAACCGGTCATCGGCGTGATCCGGATGACCGTTGTACGAAGCCACGAATTCCGTGGCGGAGTGGCTGCCCCTCAACCCGACTCCAGGGATGTCGAGCGTACGGTCGCCGTGGGCGCCCGTACACAGCACGACCTGATCCTGGGTCGCGAGGAGTTCGTCCAGCGTCAGGTCCCGACC
>JANNRU010000426.1:0-2727 GCA_031401755.1 Acidobacteriota bacterium
TCCAGAGTGGGTCGACCGAAAACCGACGCCCCATTGTAGTTCAGGCCGCTCCGCGATCCGGGAGGCCCAGGCTAGCGGGCCTTCATTCGCGAGCTTCGCGGTAGATCCGTTCCATTTCGGCCACGGGGCGATCCCAGGACAACTCGGCGGTCACGGCACGACCGCCGGCGATCAGCGTGGCACGGAGGTTCTCGTCTCCCAGGACCCGACAGAGCGCCGCCCGCAGCGCTTCGGCGTCGAAGGGGACGACCAACGCCGCGCGATCGCGGAGCCGCGGTGCGATCCCGCAGCCCTCGGTCAGCACGACCGGAAGGCCGGCCGCAACCGCTTCCGCCGCGGCGAGACCGAAGTTCTCGTTGCGCGAAGGGAGCACGAGCAGATCGGCGTCCACGAAGGCCTCGAGTTTTCGTTGGCCGTAGAGTGGGCCGGCCGACACGATCCGCCCGGCCAGCGGGCCCTCCCTTTGGGCGCGTTCGATCTCCTCGAGCGTGCCGTCTCCATCGCTTGGACCGACGATGGCCAAGTGGACGTCGGGCGCAAGGCCGCGGAGCGCTTCGATCAACAGGTCCAGACCCTTGACCCGGGCGATGCGGCCGACGAACAGAATCAACCGCGCGTTCCTGTCGATGCGATTCGCGGCGCGGAATCGTCCGCGCTCGGGTAGGTTCTCGAATTCGATCAGGTCGATTCCGTTGGCCCGCACGACGACTCGCGAGTCCGCGAGACCACCCGCTAGCAGTTGGGCACGCTCCGCTTCGGAGGTGGCCACGATCCGCGCGGCCGCTTCGATGAACCGTCGCCCAAGCAACGCGTGATAGATCCGCTTGCCGCGCACGCTACGGACGATCGGCCGGTACATGCCCATCGGTTCGACAACGTAAGGAACTCCGCGTTGCCGGCAGAAAGCGGCGACGATTGGCCCGAACAGGTCGTAGAGGCCATGCACGTGAACGACGTCGAAGTCGCGGAGCGATCGCCGGCAGAATCCCAGAAGACCCGGATTGAGCGTCACGGCCCGATGACGGGCGACGTAGGCCAGGTACACCGCGCCGACGCCGTCGCGCTGGTCGCGAAACCGATGGAATGGCCGGGTCAAGGAGCTGGTGAGCACCGTCACCTGGTGGCCGGAAGCGACGAGTCTGCGCGACAGACCAAAGACGACCGCGGGCCGTCCCCCCTCGTTCAGGTAGGGCACGTAGGTCTGCGAGACCATCAATAGGCGCATCGCTAGACCGGCTCGATCTGCTTACGCCACCACAGATCGTAGAGCAGGATTGAGAAGAGCTCGTACGACGTGTCCGCTTTTCCGTCACGGAGCTGCGCGCGTAGGCTTTCGATCGCCGGCCAGCTCAACAGGCCGTCGTTCCATGTGCGTCCGATATCCGACCCCAGGCGATGACGGAGCGGATGGTCCGGCCGCCGGCTGGCTTCGAAGTAGCCGTCGAGGGATCCGGTCATCCAACGCGCGAGAGGCACGTTGAAGCCGCGCTTGGGAGCGGCGAGCAGACCGGGTGGGAAAAAATCGGCGAAAGCCTCACGGAGGATCCGCTTGCTTTGGCGCCCGCGGAGCTTGTGGGCGAAGGGTACGTTGAGGCTCAGCTCGACGAAGCGATGATCGAGCAGGGGAACGCGCACCTCGAGCCCCACGGTCATACTCATCTTGTCGGTGTATTCGAGCAGGTTGTCGACGAGGAAGGTCTGCACGTCCACGTGTAGTAGACGGTTTCCGGGGTCGGACAGCGCGCTGCGGTCGAGGGCCGTGCGCAGCGTACGGTGCGAGGGCAGCATCCCGTCCGCGGAGTCGCCGCCGAGCAACTCGCGTTTCTCATCCTCGTTCAGGTGATAGGTCCAGCGCGCAAACTGACGGATCGGGTCGTCGTCGAGTCCGGCGAAAAATTCGCGAGCGCGTCGCAATCCCATCCCGCGATAAGAATCGCGAAGCAGCCCTAGGCTCCGTCCGCCCAGGCGCAACAGCGAGCGCGGGACCCAGGCGATGCGGCGGGCCAGCTGCGCGGCTTGGTAACGCGGGTAGCCGGCGAACAACTCGTCCCCGCCCGCTCCGCACAGCGCGACCGTCACGTGCTGGCGAGCGCAGTGCGACAGGCGTTGCATCAGGTAATAGGTCGGATTTCCGAAGGGTTGGTCGAAGTGCAGTCCGAGATCGAGCAGATCTAGCGGGTCGTCCAGCGGCGCGGTTAGCTCCATGTGCGAGCTACCCAGGTGTTTGGCTACCGCGGCCGCGCGATCGCGCTCGTCGTAGAAGGCGAACTCGGCACCATCGAAGACGACGGTGAAAGTTTTCAGGGAATCCTCGTAGCGGCGTGCAAGGCCGGTGAGGATCGTCGAGTCGATACCGCCGGACAAGAACACGCCCAGCGGTACGTCGCTGACCAGTTGCGAGCGCACGCAGTCGTCGAGCAGTTCACGCAGGCGCTGCGAGAGGTCGTCGTACGATGCGCGCTCGATCTCTTCGAGACGGCGAACCTGCCAGTAGCGTTCGACCACCGGTTCGGGCTCGTCCAGATCGAGAGTCAACGTGGATCCGGCAGGGAGCTGCTTCACTCCGCGGAACATCGTGTCCGGACAGGGAACGTAGAGAAACGTGAAATAGTCATGGGTCGCCTGCCGATCGACCTCGGGCGTGTAGAGGCCGGACCCGAGAATCGCCTTGATCTCCGATCCGAACAGGAACGCCCCCGGCAGCGCGGCGTAGTAAAGCGGCTTGAT
>JANNRU010000427.1:0-1983 GCA_031401755.1 Acidobacteriota bacterium
CCGCAGGCCCCCCGCCGATGACGACGACGTCGTAAGCGGCGCGGATCGTTTCAGGGAGGGGGGGCATGCGCTCGTATCCGTCCTCGTCTGGGCAAAACAGTAAGGCGAAGGGCAACTTAACCGGTGGTCGGGCGACCGTCCACTCAGTCAGTGAGGTTTTGTGGCCACGACGTCGAGGCTGGTCACGAAGTCTCCAGGACCGGCCCCGTCGGGGAGGTTCTCGACGATCCGGCGATAGAGCGGATCCTCTCGGCTGACCATCGCGTCGACGTATCCGGGCTTCGGCGAGAGCACGACTTGGCGCAGTCCCGCGATTTGGGCCATGACCCGGGTTTCCTCGGGTGTCACAGCGCCGGCGATGCAACCGATCAAGGCTTCGAGATCGTCGGACAGCTCAGCAGGAAGCGGGCGCAGCAGGGCCAGATCCGAGAGCGCCACCCGTCCGCCCGGCTTCAACACGCGGGCGATCTCACGCCAAACCCGGGCCTTGTCGGGGGAGAGGTTGAGCACGCAATTCGAGAGGACGACGTCGATGCTGTTGTCGGCGACCGGGAGGTTCTCGATCTCGCCGAGACGAAACTCGACGTTTTCCAGTCCGGTCCGCTGGCGATAGATCGCAAGGTTGTGACGCGCCCGGGCCAGCATTTCAGGGGTCATGTCCACGCCGATCACGCGCCCCTCGGCTCCGACCCTGGGTCCGGCGATGAAGCAATCGAAACCACCGCCAGCGCCGAGGTCGAGCACGACCTCGCCGCGCTGAAGCGCGGCGATCGCATTCGGGTTACCGCAGGAGAGTCCGAGGTTCGCCCCGTCGGGGATCGCGGCCAACTCGTTCTGGGAGTAGCCGATCGCGGCCGCGAGTTGCTCGGCGGAGAGACTCGACGAGCCGCAACATCCACCGCCGGAGCAGTCCTCGGCTTCGACAGCGATCTTCGCGTAACCCGTGCGAACACGTTCACGAATCGTATCCTCGTTCATCGTCCGTTCCTCCCTCGACTCTCGCGAGCCGTCTCGTTCGTTGGTTCCTTCGGGCAACAGACCTCGATCGCGTCGGCGAGCGCACGCAGGCGCCGGCAGAGTGGTGCGAAATTCACCTGATAGGTCACCGTCCGGCCTTCCTTGTGTGTGACTAGGGTCCCTGACCGCTCGAGTTGTTTGAGGTGTCGCGAAACGACCGACAGATCGACCGAGCAGCACTCGGCGATCTCGCTGACCGAGCAGGGCCGGCCGCACTTGACGAGCGACCGCACGAGCAGCGCCCGCGTCGGATCGCCCAGGGCCCGGAACAGCTCGGGGTCGAACTGATCGTCGATCGGCCGGCAACAGGCCGCGGCCTGCTTCGGCGACCGGGGCGGTCGTTTGCTCGTTTGCGTCACGGTGCAAGTATACGACGAAGTCGCTTCCCGTCAAATTTCCGGGGTCGCGTGGTAGGATCGCGCTTCGCGCCGCCTGGGAATGAAATCGTGCGGTGGGGGAGACGAACGAATCGATGTCCAGTGACGCCGCCGCGATCGCCCTGGCCGAGGCGAACTGGCTCGCGGCCTACCTCCGCGGCGACGTCCCGATCTTGATCGGCTATTACGTCGAGGATGCGGTGCTCCTGCCCGACGGAGAGCCAGAAGTCCGCGGCCGTGCGGCCGTGCGCGCCTGGATCGAGCGGTTCTTCGCTCGCTACACGGTCGAGCACTCGATCGACAACTCGGAGATCGTCGCCAACGGCGAGTGGGGCTTCATGCGCGGCAACTGGCTGCTCACGCTACACCCGCGAGACGGCACCGCTTCCCGCCGCGTTCTGGGTAAGCACTTGGTGCTCTGGCGGCGTGAGATCGATGGGGTCTGGCGCGTCGCGCGCGACATGTGGAACACCGACGGACCCGCGGAGCCGGCATGAGCCGCGCCCGCCCCGTCCGGACCCGTTTAGCGCCGAGCCCGACCGGCGATTTTCACATCGGCGGGGTGCGCACGGCGCTATTCAACTGGCTC
>JANNRU010000428.1:0-6549 GCA_031401755.1 Acidobacteriota bacterium
GTTGACGCCACCAGGCTTTTGACTGCTGGCCAGCGTGGCGTACAGCATCGAGTGGTCCGAGAGTGTATAGCGCGTGCTGACTTCACCGCTCCACAGATTGTCGTTGTTGTCACTGCTAAAAGCGCCAGTATCGCTGTACTCATCTTCGAACCGCTCCAGACGCAGTCCTGCAATCAGGGTCAACTGGGCACTCAGGTCGTACTCATACTCACCGTATGTGGCGTAGCGATTAGTATCGTAGTCGCTGCTGGACGCGACATCGCCGTACCAGAGGCTGGGATGACGATAGTCAAAGTTTTCGCTACCGGCATTGGCGTACAGGCCGATGACATAGCGGCTTGAGCCCTTGGCAGTGTCATCGTTGCCGCCGAGAAAGCGCACATCGGTGTTGACGCTCCAGCCCTACGGACAGGCGGCGATCGCTCGCGGCAGGCAGGCGGCTGCGCTGGCCGGCCGCTCGGCGAGCGCGCTGTCCAGTCCGTACGATCCCTCGCGCATCGCGTTGCGGGGCACGACCAGGTAGTAGCGATCCCCAGCACCCGGCGACAGCGTCCACGCGGTCGCGCCCGCGGTGCTGCAGACGACCGGCACGTGGGACGTGAAGGCCCCGAGCGTCCCCTCGTAGACCGCGTAGTCCGAATCTGAGGCCACACACGAGCTCGCCCAGTCCAGCGCGAGATCGCTCCCATTCAGCGAGAGCAAGAACGGGGTTCCGGGGGCGTGCGCGCCGTCCGGCACCCGTCCCGCCGCGACGAACGCGGTCAGGATCTGAAAGGTCTGGACGGGACCGGTCGTCGTGTTCGAGACGGCGTCCTTGGCCACGACCCAGTAGGCAATCTCCGATCCCCCCGGCTGCCCGGGAATCTGCCCGCGGTAGACCTGCCCGCCGCTGTGGAGCATGGACACGACTTGCAACGGACCGGCATCGACCGTGTAACGCAACGTGACCCCGCCGTCGACGAAGTTCCGGTCGGAGCTCATCTGGTCCAGGATCAGCGCACGCACCACGTAGGGGCCGGCCGAATCGAAGGTATCGGCCCGCGACTCGGTGCGAACGATCGTCGGTGGGATCGAGTCCGCCGGGCCGTTGTTGATGTAGATCCGATTCTCGAAGTTTCCCGATTCACCCTGCGCGGTCACGATATCGAGCTTACCGTCACCGTTGAGATCGGCGACCTTGACGTCTAAGGACGAGTCGTTCACCGGCGTGATCAACCCGGAGACCTGGGTGAAACTTCCCGTACCGTTGTTGTTGTAGAATTTCTCTGCGGTCCCGCCCAATTTCGCGACGATCAGGTCGAGGTCGCCGTCGTTGTCGTAGTCGAAGAACTTGCTGTCGTTGTCGTCGTCGCCGGTCGGGTTCGGCGAGAGCTGCGAGCTGACGTTTAGGTATCCGCCGGTCCCGTCGTTTTGGAGCAGGATCTCGGCGGAGTTCCCGTTGAAGCCGTTGGCCCCGAGCATGTCGAGATCCCCGTCTCCGTCCATATCGCCGAAGTCGTAGGAATAGCAGGTGCTGTCGGTTGGAACCCCGGCGACGATCGTGTACGTTCCGGAGCCGTCGTTGCGGTAGAGGCGACTGTTACCGGTGCCGCGACTGGCGGTGCGGATGTCGAGATCGAAGTCGTTGTCGATGTCCCCGAAGATGCAGTCCATATTCTCGCAAACCGTGCCGACCGGAAATTGCGTCAGGGTCGCGTCGGTGTAATGGCACGCCCCGTCGTTCAAGTAGAGCCGGTACTGCCCACAGCCGAATCGGTTCGCGCCCCCACTGGTGAAGAACAGGTCCAGGTCGCCGTCGTTGTCCACGTCCCCGAACTGGCCCCTCGAGCTACTGAGCGTGATCGCGGGGAGCCGCGTCGCCCCTTCGACCGTGAAGAATCCGCTGCCGTTGTTGACCAGGAGATTCGGTAGTCGATTGAAATCCTGGGCCAGGACGACGTCGAGATCGCCATCGCGGTCGCAGTCACCGAGCTCGACGCCACGGTACAGGCCGGTATGGCCCCCCGTCCGGTCGTCGGTCTCGTCCTTGAAGAACCCGACCCCGGTGTTGAGAAATATCCGAACCTTGAGCGGCGTCCCCGCGGTGCTGAAGTTCCCGCCATTGGCGAACAGCAGATCGAGATCGCCGTCGTTGTCGATGTCACCGACTGTGACCTGGTTCGTCCACTCGGCGGGGTTGGGGAAGGGAAATCGGGTGGCCGTGGCCTCGACGAACTGCTGGGCCCCCACGGACGCGGCGACGGCAACGGCGACGATGGCGACAAAGACGATCCGCGCTCGAGTCATGAGACCTCCGTCCCGGCACACCGGGCGACGGGCCCAGGATTTCGAGGGGACCGCCGAAAGATACCGCGATCTTTGAACATCGGCCGAAGATTCCGGCCTATCGGGCGCGAAACGACTCGATCCGGGGCTTTGGAACCTCACGCTCGACCGTCAGGCGTCGGTCGAGCGGCGGCGAGTCGATGCGGGTCTCCTTGCCGTCAGGCCAGCGGACCACGAGCACCCGCGGGGCATCGTCCCCCAAGTTGGCCAGGCCGAAATAGGCCTCGGGCGCGTCGACCGACTGAAAACTACCGCTGCCCGTGATCCAGCGCCGCTGGGTGCCCGTCGGGGTTTGCAACTCGACCCGGGCGCCGTAGCCACGAGGATTCCCCCCGGCTTGCTCGAGCGCTACGACCAACGTCCGTTTGCGCGGCGTCTCGTTGCGCAGGAGGTGCACCGGCCCACCCAGCGTGGTCATTACCACGTCGACATCCCCGTCGCGGTCCAGATCGCCAAAAGCGGTCGCCCGCGCGTGGTACCGGCGGGCCAGCGCCTCGCCCGCGGTGACCACCCGCTCGAAGCGTGCGCCGCGCTTGTCGAACAGCAGCGGGGCTTGAGCGTAGTCGCTCCCCATCCGCTCCGCGGTCGCCTCGGGGTAGACGTGGCCATTGGCGACGAACAGATCCTCGTCCCCGTCCTGGTCGAAGTCGTAGAACCCGCAACCCCATCCGAGAAACGGCCAACTGACCATTCCCAAACCGAACTGGCTCGTCCGGTCTTCGAAGAACCCGCGGTCGAGCGCGAGGTGCAGCGTGTTCGTGTCGTGAGAGAAGTTCGTGGTGAACAGGTCGGCGCGGCCGTTACCGTCGACATCGCCGATCGCGATGCCCATCGTCGCCTGGGTCGCGCCGTCGTAGTTCGTCGCGACCCCGCTCTGCGCGCCGATCTCCTCGAACTTGCCTTGCCCGAGGTTGTGGAACAGGTAGTTCGCAGTCGAGTCGTTACCGACGAAGATGTCGAGCTTGCCGTCGAGATCGAAATCGAACAGTCGCACGCCCAACCCGTATCCCGGTGTGCGCTCGACGATCCCCGCCTCACGGGTGATGTCGCGGAACTTGCCGCCGCCCTCGTTACGGTAGAGTACGTCGTCTTGCGGCTTGAGACCCGCAGGCCCCGCCATCACCGGAATGCCCTGGAACATGCGGTCCCGCGGCGGAGGCTTGGTCGGATCGAACTCGAGGTAGTTGGCGACGTAGAGATCGAGATCGCCGTCGGCGTCCAGATCGCCGTACGGAGCGCTCGTACCCCAGCGCGCGTCGCCGACCCCGGCGGCCGATGTGACATCCCGAAAACGAGGTCCCTGCGCCGCGGTGGTCTCGTTCCGGAGCAGGACGTTGACCCCGAAACAGGTGACGTAGAGGTCGTCGCGTCCGTCTCCGTCATAGTCGCCGACCGCGACACCCATCGCCCACCGGCGCAAGTCGATCCCCGCCCGCTGGGTGACATCTTCGAAGCTCCCGTCGCCCCGGTTGGCGTAGAGTCGCGACCCGGGGCCACGCTCGGGAGCTTCGATCGTGGCGCCGTTGGCCAGGAACAGGTCGAGATCGCCATCGCGGTCGAAGTCGAACAGCGCAACGCCTCCGCCGTTGACCTCGAGGATCTGGCGCGAGGGCGAGCTTCCGCTCGTGAGCTTGATCGCGATTCCGGATGTGGCCGTCGCGTCGACGAAGCGCATCGGCGAAGCTGCCGGCGCTGCGGCCGCAACCCCCGCGGCGGCGAGCGCGCTGCCGGTCAGGATCGCTACGCTGAACACAAGGGCCCGCATCACATCGGGGGAGCGGTCGGACGGAGCCGCTCGCGCACCTCATGGTGTTTGGCCAGCGCCGCAGCAGCTCCCTCGGCATCGCCGAGCCGCTCGAGCACGCGGGACAGCTTGAAGTAGGCCTCATAGGCATCGGGCCTCAGGCGCACGGCGGTCTCGAGTTCGTGCTTGGCCGCGGCCAGATCGCCCAGACGAACATGGACGTCCGCCAGGCGTGCGCGGGCCTTCCCCTCGGAGCGGGGATCCTTGGCCGCCTGGGACAGCTCGATCGCGCGTCGAAATCGCGCCGACGCCGACTCGACCGCATCGGCGTCGAAGTCGATCAGGCCGAGCGCGAACGGCCCGTCGGGGTGATCCGGGCGCAGCTTGACGAATGCCGTCATCTGCTCCTGCGCCGCGTCGAGTTCCCCGAGGTAGTACAGGGCCCAACCGTGGTGCAGGCGGATCGCGGGCACATCGGGGCTGCTCGGGTCGAGCGCTAGGGCGCGCGCGAACAACGGCCGTGCTTCCGCGTAGCGCTGTTCTTCATGGAAGGTCAGGGCGAGGAAAAAGGTCGCGCGCTGCCAATCGGGGTGGTGCGCCACAATCGGCGTCAATCGAGCGCGCGCCGCGTCGAACTGCCCCTCGCGAATCTGCCGATAGCAGCGCTCCATCTCGTCGGGATGGGGAAGCGGTCCGCCGGGGGGTCCCGCCGCCCGGGCGGGTTGAATCGCGATCGCCGCCAGAACCCAAAGAGCGGAAGTGGCGGCCCTAGCGAGGGCGGTCGCGTCTGAAGTTCCCACTAAGTTCGTTCCTGCGCCGATTGGCGCACCCTTTCATCCTGCGCGATTGTTGTCGGCTCATTCTAGACCCTCGACGCCACCGGGTCCGACGATCCGCCGCGACGGTCGATCCGCAGCCGCGCTCCGTCGTAGAGTGGGGGGGTCGTGGGAGGGACCGTATTGCAGCGATCAATGACCGACTCGACCACGCCGGCCGGGCCCGCGCCTCCGTTTTCGGCACGTGGATCCAACGTGCTGGCGATCGCTGGGGCGTTCGTCGTCATCGGCATCGCCCTCCTGTTTTTCGACATGGCCGCATTTCGGGCCTGGATCCGCGAGGACGGACCGGTCGAGTGGCTGACCTTCGTCGCGCTCGCCTTGGCCGCGGGACGTGCGTTCCAACTCCGTTCGCAATTCCCAAGCACCCGTCCGCACCCCGTTCAGCGGCGGGTTTGGATGGTCATCGCGTTGCTGTGCGTGTTCGGCGCGCTCGAAGAGATCTCCTACGGCCAGCGCGTGTTCGGAATCCAGACACCAGAGTTCCTGCGTCGCCCGGAGGCCGGACAAGCGATTCCCGCAATCTACAACCGACAGAACGAGACGACCCTGCACAACCTCATCATCAATGGGGTCAACATCAACCGTGTCATCTTCGGTCAGTGCCTGGCGCTGGGGATGGCGTTCCTGTTTGTGCTCCATCCCCTGCTCTACCGGACGAGGCCGCGCTATGCCGCCTGGGCCGATCGACTCGGGATCCCCGTACCACGCTTTCACCAATCGTTGTTCGTCGTCCTCAGCCAGTTGATCATCCAGTCGTTCGAGCATCGCGCCGGGACCGGAAAGATCCAGGAGATGCAAGAGCTCTTCGGCTGTTCGACGATTCTGGCAATGCTGCTCGACCCGCGAAACCGGCGCGCGTTTCCGTTGGCTCGCGCCGTCGGCGACGCCAAGCGGTCCTTCAACGGTCCAGGGCCGCGATTGCGCGCGCTGATGGCCGTGGTCGCACTGCAGGTGGCGATCGGCTCGGCCTACAGGTTGACCTTCCTCGCTGCCTTTCGTTCGACCGCCGAGAACCTCTCGGTCTCCGACGCCGCCTGGGCGCTGTATCTCGGCGTCAAGTTCGATCTGCGACTGGCGCTGCTGATCGGCCTGCCGTTCGCGCTGTTTTCGCGGCTCCCGTTGCTCGATCCGGTTCGCTCGCGCCTGGCGCGGACGGGCTGGTCGACGCTGTTCGTCGCGACCCAAGCTCTGATTTTCCTGCTCTATGCGATCGATTTCGGCCACTACGAGTACCTGCACGATCGGCTGAACGCGAGCGCGGTGGACCATCTGCTGTCTGCGGGAATCGCGCTGAGCATGGTCTGGGAGACCTATCCAGTCGTTCGCATCCTGCTCGGATCGGCCCTGCTCCTGGCCGTGTATGCGTGGTTACTGCGACGCTTCGGGTTTCCCGCCCGGGTGGTTGCGACATCCTCGGCGCCGCGATCTCGACGGATCCTCGCTGTCGCCACATTGATACCGTTGTATGCGCTCGGGATCTACGGCAAGTGTTCGTGGTACCCACTGCGTTGGAGCGATGCCTTCGCCAGCCCGAACGGCTTCGTCTCGGTCTTGGCGCTGAATCCGATTCTGTACATCTTCGACACGCTGCCGAATCGACAGACTCCCTACGACCTCGACGCGGTCCGACAGGCCCGCGAC
>JANNRU010000429.1:0-3068 GCA_031401755.1 Acidobacteriota bacterium
TCGGCAGTCGAGTCGCGAGCGTTGTGAACATAGGTCTGCATGGACGCCGAGAGGTTGCCGCAAGGCGGAGTGCGAAACCCCAAAGATGCTAGGCCGCGTGTCGATGGTAGTAGCGCAGCATTCCGCCGAGGCGTTCGCGGCATCGAACCGCGGCCCGGAACCCGTCCCAATCGCCTCGGGCTCGATGAGCGCGTTGGCGAATCCTTGGTGGTTCCGCTCGGCGTGGTAGTGGGCGACGTACTCGCGAACCGCGCGACGCAGAGAGTTCTCGCTTTGTTCGACAACAGCTTCGATGCCGTAGTCATGGGCACGCAGGTTGTGGATCAGGGCTTCGGCCTCGGCATCGGTGGCCAACGCAACAACCAGATCCGCGTCTCGCGTAAACCGAGGTTCAGTTCGAACGGAGACGGCCAGACCGCCGACGAGCGCGAACGGGACCCCGGCCTGAGTGAGTTCCGTGCTGATCTTACGAAGGGCGGCCTCGAGTGAGGTCACCTGCGTCTGGCGTCCACGTCAACCGGCCGTCCAGCAGAGTCGCCGAACTCCGCGCCCGGACGCTCCAACAACCACTGGTGGAGCCTCCGGTCGATGGCGTCCTCGTTCGCTTGTGGATGTTGGCGCCGCAGGTTCTGGCGCATGAGGTCCAAGCCCGTGTTGAACAGGTCGAGAGTGGTTTGGAACGCGTCGCTCATTGACGGCATCGTGAAACTGTACGTCGGGTGCGCCGGATACGCCAGGTTCAAGAAACGATGAGCCGAACGGATTCCGTGCCGGCATCATCAAGCAAGGCTCGAAACGTAGCAGTGAACATGGTGTCGCGGTCCATCAGGCAGAACCGTTTCTCGCGGAGAAAGCCATCGATTGGGTCAGTGAGATTCCGCCCGACCCGGCGAACCCACGCTTCGTCCGGGCTCAGCGTCATTCCGGCGAAGTCAAATCGGTGGCTTCGCAGGTCGATGGCGAACAGGACCTACAGCGTGACCAGCTCTCGCCGGCCCCACATCTCGACAGTCGTGAAATCGATCGCGGCGATCGTCGTTCGGGCGACACGATGACCAAGATTGGCGAGTGCGCCTTCGATCCGAGAGTAGCCCCAACGCGAATGCTCGCGGGCCATGCGGATGAGGAGTCGCTCGATCTCCTTCATCACTCCCGGACGGTCAGAGCCGCGCGGCGTCTTGCTCTGATTCCACTGGGCGGCAACGAGCTTGCGATGCCAGGCCAGGATCGTGTCGGGAGAGAACCCACAGGCGAGATCATTGAGCGCTCTTCGACCGGTGAATCGCTGACTCCACGGAAGATTCAAATTCCACGAGATTTACGGTGGACTCGGGGCCGGGCGACCGTCGATCGAGTCCTTGTACCGAGCGGGGGCCTGGGAAAAGGTGGCCCAAGGTGGAATTGTGAGCCTACCCCGCAACCGAAAGGGCGGGACTGGTCACCCTCCACCTACCGACCAACGCACCATCGCTCTACCCGTCCGCCCCAGATGGGTACCGATGTTTCTTCCTTAGCCCAGAAGATTCAAGAATTCTGACCAGACGATGGCTTTCTTGTGTTAAAAGGGTTAACGAGCAGGCCGCACTCAGCATCGGGGGCGGTCGGGGAAGGTTCCAATGCATCGAAGCGGCCGCGAACGCCGCATGTGTCGACCCTTCGCAGGCGGGAGTGTCAAAAAACGGGAGATCGTGAGACTGCAGCACTCTTGAGATTGCCAGCTCGGTCGAACCAGAGGGAGACCAAGGTATGTGGAAATCCAAACATCGGAGCGTTCTGATCGGTGCGAGCCTGCTCGTCCTGGCCGGTGCCGGGCGGGTCCACGCTCAGTGCCTGGGGGCCACGCCGGTCTTTGCGCCGGGGACGATCATCTCCGCCGACGGCCAGTACTGTGTGACCCAGAACATCCTCAACCCCGGGCCGGGGCCGGCGATCGAGATCGCGGCCTGTGATGTCCACCTCAACCTTCAGGGCTTTTCGGTTGCCAATGTTGGCGGAAGCGCCAGTCCGGTCATCCTCGTCACGGGCGCGGGCGGCTGCACCCAGCTCACGATCCGGAACGGTACGCTCTCCGGCGGGAGCCACGGTATCCGTGTGCCGGCGGGTGTGCTCGTACCCGACATCACCCTCGAGGATCTCCGAATCCATAACATCAGTTCGGGGAACGGAATCGCCCTCAGCGATGGGTTTCGCGCGGCGATTCGCCGCAACCACTTCGGCAGTATCGGCGGTGCGGCGATCGCGTGGGACAACTTGGCCATCCCCAAGACCGGGACGATCGCCGACAACGTGATCTGGTTTACGGGGCGGGGAATCGAAGTCTTCCGGTCGTCGAGCCTGGCCGTGCTGAACAATCGCATCTCGGACGTCCAGGGCACGGGCATCAACATCACCGAAGCCTCCTCGGGTCTCATCGCCGAGAACACGGTCGAGAGCGCGGACACCGAGGGGATCAGCGTCCTGGTCGGCCGTGGGCTCAAGCTCATCAACAACACGGTCGTCCGCTCCGGCTCACACGGCATGAGCCTCGACTGCATGAACTGCCTGGTGATCCACAACGTTTCGTCGGGCAGTGGCCAGGCCGGCACCGGGCACGGTCTATGGATCCAGGGCGCGCGCAACATGGTCGAGCGCAACATCCTCAACGACAACACCGGATACGGGTTGCTCTTCGCATCCCTCCCGGCCAACGTCGCCTGCGGGAACACGTTCAGCGGCAACACCGCGCGCGGCAACCTGGGAGCCGGCGGTCCGGCCTGTGGCGGAGTGCCGGCGCTGTCCCCGCCCAACTCGTGCAATGCAGCCACCCCCTGCTTGGCGCTGCCCAACACGTCTTACGGCGACAACTTGATCCCCGGTCCGCCGGTCTCTTGATCGTTGGGGGTGACGTGCCATGAAACACCTAGCCGCGATCGCGGCCCTCGGCCTCGCCGTGGCGACGGCCCAGTCCGCGACTCCGCTCTACGTCACGCCGGACGTGCCGACGCTCGTGTCGGGAGGGACGGAGCTGCTGCCGTGGCAAATCTTTCGCTACGACGCGGCCGGACCGACCTACACGCTCGAGCTGACCG
>JANNRU010000430.1:0-6017 GCA_031401755.1 Acidobacteriota bacterium
CTGCGATTCGCCTACCGCGACCGCCGTGATCGTAAGCGGCAATTTCGAAGCCTGTGGATCGTGCGCATCAACGCCGCCGCGCGGCAGCACGAACTGAGCTACTCCACGTTGATGCACGGCCTAAAACTCGCCGGAGTTCACCTCGATCGCAAGATCCTCGCCGACATCGCAGTGCGCGACCCGGCAGCGTTCGGGCTGTTCGCGAGCACCGCGCGACAGGCCGCTTCCGCACGCTGAGCCGGACGGTTCGATCTCTCGATGAGCCGCCCCCCCGGCCAGGAGGCCGACCTGTCTGCCCTACGCGAACGCCTGACCCGCATCCGCGAGGCGTTCGACGACGCGAGCCGAGCTGCCGAGGATCCGGCAACGGTCGAGGCGGTCCGTGTCCGATTCCTCGGGCGTCGCGGCGAGTTGACCGAGGCGCTGCGGGCCCTTGCCCAGATTCCAGCCGAGTCGAAGCCCGCGATCGGGAAGGAGATCAATGCTCTCCGCACCTACATCGAGGACTCGGTCGCCCGCGCCGCCGAGTCCGCGGGCATCGCGGCGATGCGACTTGAGCTGGCTCGTTCCGCCGGAGACTTGACGCTTCCGCCTCGGCGACCCTGGGTCGGGTCGATGCACCCCGTCACGCGAACCCGCCGAGAGCTCGAAACGATCTTTCGGGAGGTCGGCTACCGGGTTGAAGTCGGGCCGGAAGTTGAGGACGATTTTCACAATTTCCAGGCGCTGAATCTCCCTCCCGGCCACCCGGCCCGAGATGCCACCGACACCTTCTACCTCGTTGGCGGGTTGCTGTTGCGGACGCATACGTCACCGGTCCAGATCCGCACCATGGAGCGACAGGCCCCGCCCATTCGCATGGTCTGCCCCGGACGCGTTTACCGACGGGACATGGACGCGACCCACCTCCCGATGTTTCACCAGATCGAAGCCTTGTGCGTCGGAGAAGGGATCTCGATGGCCGATCTCAAAGGGACCCTGGCCCACGTTTGGCAGCGATTCTTCGGCGCTGACGTGGCCATGCGTTTGCGTCCGGGCTACTTCCCGTTCGTCGAGCCGGGCTGTGAATACGACATTTCCTGCCAGGTTTGCCGGGGCCGCGGCTGCCGCGTCTGCAAGAACACTGGCTGGATCGAGTTGGGAGGTGCAGGGATGGTTCACCCGGCCGTCTTCGAAGCGGTGGGGATCGATCCGCAAGTCCATTCCGGATTCGCGTTCGGCCTCGGCTTGGATCGAATCGCGATGATGCGTCACGGCATCGATGACTTGAGACTCCTGGTCGACGGCGACATTCGTTTCCTCGATCAATTCGCGGTCTGATCCGATGCGCGTTTCGCTCGATTGGCTTCGCGAGCTTTGCCCCTTCGATGCCGATTCGTCGCGCGTCGCCGCGATTTTGACCGGACGTGGGCTGACCGTGGACGCGCTGGAGCAGTCCGGATCCGACACGGTGCTGGATCTCGACATCCCGGCGAACCGACCCGATTGCCTCGGCCATCTCGGTGTCGCCCGGGAGTTGTCGGCTGCGCTTGGTCTCCCACTCCTCGACCTACCGACCGTGCCAAGCGAATCGACCGCGTTGAGCATCACGATCGCGGATCCTGTTCTGTGCCCGCGCTACAGCGCCTCGATGGTTTCTGAGGTTTGTGTAGCACCCTCCCCCGACTGGGTTGTGCGCCGATTGGAAGCCTGCGGCCAGCGCTCGGTGAACAACGTTGTTGACGCCTCGAACCTGGTCCTCCTGGAACTCGGCCATCCGATCCATTTTTTCGACGCCGACGCCGTCCGCCGCCGCGCGGGTGGCGATCCCGCAAAGATCACGATCCGTCTCGCGCGCGAGGGCGAACGACTGCGAACGCTGGATGGTATCGATCGGATCTTGGACCGCGAAACTCTGGTGATCGCGGACGATCTCGGCCCGCTCGCAATCGCCGGCGTGATCGGGGGCGCCGACACCGAGATCGTCGAATCGACGGTGAACGTATTGATCGAAGCGGCCTGTTTTTGCCGACGCACCGTCCGCGATGCGTCGCGCCGACTGGGGATCGATAGCGACGCCGCCTACCGCTTCGCGCGGGGCGTCGACCCGGAGGGTGCGCCACGCGCCCAGGTGCGCGCGGCGATGTTGCTGACGGAACTGGCGGACGGTCGAACGACCGGTGCGGTGACTGATCTTTACCCTGGGCGCAGCGGACCCGCCCGGCTCACGCTTCATCCCGGCGAGATCAGACGTCTGCTCGGTTTCGCGCCCGAGACCGAGGCGATCCGTCAGGCGTTGGAGGCCCTGCACCTCGCGCCCCAGGCGGCGGCGGACGGAGCATTGCTTGTTCGGATCCCGAGTTGGCGCGTGGACCTCGAGCGCGAAGCCGACCTCGTGGAAGAGGTCGCCCGCCACGTCGGCTATGATCGCGTGCCGAGCCACCCGCCGACGTCGGCACCGACCGAACCCCCGCAGCGGATCTCGGCCATGGAGGAGAGCGTCCGGGACCTCTTGAGCGCGGCGGGTTTTCACGAGACGGTCGGATACGCAATGCTGGCCGCGGCCGAGGACGGTGACTGGATCGCGACGGGCGCGCCGCAAGGAGTCGCGATCGCCAATCCGATCGCCGAGACGCTCGCGGTCTTGCGCCGCTCCATGATGCCTGGCCTTCTGAAAGCTGCGCTCTCGAATCGCCGCCGGGGAATCGACGACGTTCGGCTGTTCGAGGTCGGCAGATGCTTCGTGGCGCTGCCGGGCTCGAGTGCGGCACCGCTCGAACCGACTCGCGCCGCTTTCGTCTGGATCGGAGCCGGGGCCCCAAGGCACTGGAGTCGGCCGGCACGCGACGTGGATATCTACGACATCCTCGGTCTGGTCGAGCGCGCGGTCGCGGCACTCGCTCCGGCAGCGGAACTGCGACGCGTCGATTGCGGTGTCCCGGGTCTGCGTCCCAAGGAGTCGACCGGTTGGCAACTCGCGAACGGATCCTTCGTCGGGCGAGCGGGCCGATTGCATCCCCGTGCCGAGGGTGAACTCGGAATCCCCGTCTACGTCGCGGAACTGGAGCTCGATTCCCTTGCCTCGGTCGAACCCGGCTGGCCACGACACCAGCCGTTACCGCGGCTCGCTCCGGTCACTCGCGACTTGTCGCTGGTCGTCGAGGGAGGATTGACCTTCTCCGCGATTCTCGCCGCGCTGGGCCGAATCGATGCCCCAGCCCCAGCGAGGTTCGAGGCCATCGATCGCTACGAAGGACCGGAGCTCGGGCCGGGGCGCTCATCCTTGACGATCCGCGTGATCCTACAGCCGTTCGAACGGACGCTGACCGACGCCGAGATCGAGGGCTACCGCCTGCGGCTCGTCGAGACGCTCGCCGCACGTTTGGGAATTGGCCTGCGCGGCTGAGCGATCGGCCGGCGAACGCTGCTACAATGGCGGCGTGAGCAAGGACGAGATCACGAGACTTGAGGCGCTGGTTGGGCGGGCTTTGGCCGAAATCGAACGGTTGGCCCGATGTTGCGCCGAGGCGAACGCTCGGTTGTCCGAGCTCCAGACGCGGCTCGCGTCACGGCCGGATGCCCCACCGAATGGCCACGCGATCGCCTGGACCGAACGGCGCACCAAGATTGTCGAAGACCTGCGATCTGTGATGGCCGATTTGCGCGGCGAGTGAACGTCGCCAACCCGGACGAGGACGAGCGATGCAAGAGGAACCCTCCGGATCGGCGACGGCAGTCGTCATCTATGGCCGGACCTACCACCTGCGTGGCAGCGAGGACCCGGGTTATTTGGAGAAACTGGCAGGTATCGTGGACGCCAAGATGCGCGAGGCGGCCGACGCTACCGGTGCGGCCGATACCCTGAAAGTCGCCATCTTGGCTTCGTTGAATCTGGCTGATGAATGTTTGCGGGCCGAGCGCGGGACGACTCGCGAATCGGGGATGGACGCGGAGGTCCTCCGACCCCGTATGGCCCGCATGGTCGCCCAACTCGAGGAAGCCCTCCTCGCCTCGGGCGAACTGCCCCACCGCGCCGGTGAGGGTCTGAAGGATCGAGCACGGTGAGATTGCGTGCGAGATACATCGTTTGCCCTTGTCGAGTCTTTCGGATGAGGTCCCTGCGGGGTTAGTGATGGGGAATGATCGCTTGAGCCAACGTGAAGTCCGGGTGCCCGAACACGGGCCACGGTGTGCATGCCTCCATTCGCGGAGGAAGCCTGAAGTGGTCCTCCTGGGCGCCCACCTGGAGAACCAGGTTCACGCTGATCCCCCCACACGGCCTGCGCGGGGTCCTCGATCCGGCCGCTCGCGTTGAAGACCCGAACGGACGTCACGATGAGGTCGAACTCGAGACCCACCGGCGCCATCTGAACACACGAAACCCGACAACGGTTCGGGATCAGAGGCGCTCGTGAACGAAGCAACTACCGCGGTCCCTTGGCTGGCGCTGGGACTGCTCCTCGGCGGGGTCGCCTTGGCCCTCGGCCTTTGGCAGAACAGACGACTCCATCAGCGCGCCGAGGAAGAGGCACGGGCCCTGATCGACGGCGCTCGACTGGATGCCGAGAGCCGGAGCATGGAGTTGCTCGTGACCGCCCAGCAGCGGGCGCTCACCGCTCTAGAGGAATCCGAACAGCGGGCCCACGAAATCGAGGAGCGCGAGTCTCGTATCCACCAGCGAGAGAACGAGATCGAGCGTGGCCTCGCCGACCTTGGGCGGCAGCGGAAATCGCTCGATTCCCGGGTCGCCGAGATCGACAAAGCCGATCGATCCGCGGCTGATGCCGCGCGGCGTGCCATTGCTCTCGAGAGTGAGGCGCGCGCAGCCCTCGAACGAGTGGCCGGGCTGACCGCAGACGAAGCCCGTTCGCGGGTCATCGCGTCCATCGAAGACGAAGCCCGTCGAGAGGGTGCGCGGGCCGCACGGCGGATCGAAGACGAGGCGCGGGAAGAGGCGGAACGCGCGGCGACCCAGACCATCGTCCGTGCGACACAGCGCGTCCAACTCCGCGAGGTTCTTGAATCGACCGTCACGTTCATCGAGTTGCCCAGCGATGAGATGAAAGGGCGGATCATCGGAAAAGAAGGACGCAATATCCGCGCGCTAGAATCGGCGACCGGAATCGACTTGATCGTCGACGACACTCCGCGATCGATCTGGATCTCGGCCTTCGACCCGTTGCGTCGCGAGGTCGCGCGCCTGGCGATCGAGCGCTTGCTCGACGACGGTCGCATTCATCCGGCCCGCATCGAAGAGGTCGTCGAACGCGTGCGTGGCGAGCTCGACACACTCCTCGATCAACGCGGCGCCGAAACCGCCTTCTCGCTCGGTTTAGGAGATCTCCATCCGCGCCTGGTGCGAATGGTCGGACGGATGCGCTACCACATCGGACAAGGGCAGAATCTGCTCCAACATTCCGTGGAGACAGCGCTGCTGGCCGGATTCATGGCCCAGGAGTTTGGCGGCCGCGCTAGTGTCGCGATTCGTGCCGGGCTCTTGCACGAAATCGGCCAGGTTTCCGACGAGATCGGCGAGCATCCGATCCTGCTCGCCGCCGACATCTGCGCGCGGCTACAAGAGGACGCCGACGTGGTTCACGCGATCAAGAGCCTGCACAACGACGTAACGCCCGAATCCGTCGAAGCGATCCTGCTGCAAACCGCCAATCGACTCAGCGAGGCCCGTCCCGGAGCACGCAAGGACAACCTCGCCGTTTTCGTCGAGCGCCTTCGTCGACTGGAAGCGCTGGCCGTGCGGCACGTCGGGGTCGCCAAGGCCTTCGCGGTCAAAGCTGGGCGCGAATTGCGGGTGGTCTTGGACTCGACGCAAACAACGGACGATACGGCGTATGAGCTGTCGCGTCAGATCGCGCGGGAGATCGAGCGCGAGATCTCCTACCCGGGTCCGATCAAGGTCAGCGTGGTCCGCGAGACTCGCGCGATCCGTTATGCCGTCTGAACGGAGCCCCGTGGGCGAGCCACTCGACCTGGCCCGCGGCTTAGAATCGCGCCGACGGCGGATCGACGCGGCCCTCGAA